>SKKY01000193.1 GCA_007123515.1 Clostridia bacterium | reverse complement strand
TGATTAGCAAACCTTCAGAAAAACTCTTCATCAGCTATAGTATTGGTGATCTCGAAGGAAAAGCAATGCGTCCCTCGATGATTACAGAACGTTTTAAGAAAATTTTTTCGATTACAGTTAACAGCGATATCCTCCCGGATAATGATACTGTCCGTCCTCTTATTACGCTGCCCGGACCAACATTTAAGTATTTACTTGAGAATCTAAGAAAATATATAGACTATGGAACGATGGCTGAGGATTGGTGGACAGTTTATCATTGGTATTATCAGAATGACTCCTGGCAGGAGATGAGACATCTGTTAGTGTCCGGATTGTTCTATAGCGTGCAGGAAAAAGAGGATAATTCCAATAAGGCGGATCTATATACTAATACTGAAAAGTTCAGCATCTCGAGGTTTGAAACATTTAAAAATTGTCCTTTTAAGCACTTTGTCAGTTATGGGTTAAAACCGGAACCTCGAAAAGAATTTGAATTAAAAATGCCGGATCTTGGAACCTTGTATCATGATGCTCTTGAAGAATTCTCCAGAAAAATAAAGGATGAGAATCTTAGCTGGAATGAGATTGCAACAGAAAAGGCTGAACATATGATAGAAGAGATTCTTTCTAATATGACTGATGATTTTCAAAATGGTGTTCTTGAAAGCAACTCAAGAACGAAATATATGAAAGAAAAAGTGATACGTGTCAGTAAAAGAGCGATTCAGACGCTAACCCATCAGCTGCAAAGCGGGAAGTTTACTCCATTCGAGTATGAAATCCCTTTTTCAGATAAAACAGACAAAAAAAATTCGTTACCAGCCCTTGTCGTTACACTTCCTGATGGTAATGAAATAAGGATTGAAGGGCGAATCGATCGTCTTGATATATATAAAACACCGGAAATAACTTATTTCAGGGTGATCGATTATAAATCAGGCAATAAAAAATTTAGTATCGCTGATTTCTACCATCAGATTCAGCTGCAATTAATTGTCTATCTTTGGGCGGCTCTTGAAGGGGCATCAAATCTCTTAGAACACAACACAGATCCTGCCGGTGCTTTTTACTTCAAAATCGACGATCCATTGATTGAAAGTGAAAACGATACCGATCAGGAAGTCGATGCTTTGATTGAAAAAGAGCTGAAAATGGACGGACTCATTCTTTCGGACGTATCTGTAGCTAAGGCGATGGATGATAATATAGAGCAGACAAAAGAATCAAAAATAATGTCTGTTTCTCTTAATAAAGATGAAACATTTTCACAGAGGTCGCAGGCGTTTAGTAAAGAAGAGATTAATGATCTGATTGCTTATGCCCGAAAGAGCACAGCTGATATTGCACATGATATTTTAGGCGGTAATATAAAGATAGAGCCCTATAAAAAAGGTTCTTTTAAAGCCTGTCAGCATTGTGATTATCATGCAATCTGTCAGTTTGATCAGCGATTTGCCGATCTCCGATATAAGAATCTCGAGACCATCAGTAAAAAAGAAGCCTTAATGGTTATAAAAGCAGAAAGGGGTGAGAACTAATGAGTTGGACTCCGGAACAAAGTATGGCGATACATCAAAGAAAAAGAAACCTGTTGGTTTCTGCAGCGGCAGGATCCGGAAAGACAGCGGTATTAGTTGAGAGGATTCTTTCCTTACTGATAGATGATGGAATCGATATTGACCGTCTTTTGATTGTGACCTTTACCAATGCAGCTGCAGCAGAAATGAAAGAAAGAATTGCTGAAGCTCTCTCGGCAGCGATGGAAGTTCATCAGGAAAAGGAAGAATTTATCAGAAGGCAAATCACCTTGTTAAACAAAGCCTCCATTAGCACCCTGCATGCTTTTTGTGTATCCGTAATCAAAAAAAACTTTTATAAATTAGGCATTGATCCTAATTTTAAAATTGGCGAGACAACAGATTTGACGTTACTTCGCAGGGAAGCACTTCTTGAAGTTCTAGAAGAAGCTTATGAGGAAAAAGAAGCTTCTTTTATAGAGTTAATTGAATCGTATTCTGAAAACAAAGGGGATCAGAAAATAGAAACGTTGCTGACACAACTATATTTCTTTATTCAAAGTCAGCCTGATCCATATCAATGGGTAGAAAATCAGATACAAAAGTATAAGACCTCCGAAAGAGAACTGTTACAAACTGATTGGATTGATGTTCTCAAAAAATCTGTTTCCATAGAACTATCAGGGATTCAAAGGCTTCTTTCAGAAGCCTTAACCATTTGTGAAATGCCTGCCGGACCTGAACCATATGCTGAGGCCATTATAAAGGATCTGGCAAATATTGAACATTTGCAAAAAGAACTTTCCTTGTTTTTTGAAGGAACACTTAGCCGGGGCGAGATGATGCCGATTTCTCATGCAAAATTAAAATCAGTTTCTAAAGATTCAGGTGTGGATGAAGCTCTTCAGGATAAAGTAAAAGAAATACGAAATATGTATAAAGACTATCTTAAAAAATTGTTCAATAGTGGGTTTCTCTCAAAAGAACTTTCAGCCTATGCCGCAGATCTTACAGCACTCTATCCGCGCCTTGAAGCCTTGCTATTGATTATCAGACAATTTAATGAACGATATTACCAAAAGAAAAAAGAAAAAAGAATGCTGGATTTTAATGACCTTGAGCAAAAGGCTCTTTTATTACTGTCTGATGAAAAAATAGCAGAGATGTTTCGCAATCAGTACCGTTATATTTTTGTTGATGAATACCAGGACAGCAACATCGTTCAGGAAACCATCATTAACCTTATAAAAGATGACAATAATCTTTTTTTTGTCGGCGATGTCAAACAGAGTATTTATCGATTCCGACTGGCCGATCCGGGACTGTTTATCAATAAATATGAAACCTATACGTATGATGATCCAAAAGACCAGAGAATTGATTTATCAAAAAATTTCAGAAGCAGAAAAGAAATTCTTGATGGAGTAAACTATATATTCAGGCTGATTATGTCAAAAAATCTTGGTGACATTGCCTACACCAGCGATGCTTACCTGTATCCGGGTGCCGATTACCCCGAAACAGATAATCCAGAGATCAATCTTCATATTATAGATAAAAGTGAAACATACAAAAACTTTGAAAGCGATATTGATTGGGAATTAGCAGAAATGAACGACGCTGAGACCGAAGCTTACCTTGTTGCAGAAAAAATACGTTCAGTTCTCGGAACGTCTACCTATGACATTAAAAAGAAATGTCACAGAGAGATTGAATATCGTGATATTGTCATTCTGCTTCGTTCTGCGAAAAACTGGTCGCCTGTTTTTTATGAGACCCTGACACAAGAAGGGTTTCCCGTTTATGTCGATGATAATTCCGGCTACTTTGAAACCATTGAAATTAAGATGTTTATGAATCTTTTAACAGTTATTGATAATAAAAGAAATGATCTGGCCTTGTTAAGTGTAATGCGCTCTCCTTTTTTTGGATTTTCTTCATCAGAATTAAGTGCTATCCGAAAAGAAACGCCGTCCGGAAACTATTTTACAGCTGCTAAAAACTATATAGAGAAACATAAAACGAAACTTTCTGAAAAAATCGAGTCAATGTTTCTTACAATAAAAAACTGGAATAAACGATCAAAATATACGAGAATTGATGACTTCTTATGGGAACTAATGCTTGAAACTGGATTTTATTACCTTGTTGGAGGCTGGCCGGGAGGCAGTCAAAGACAGGCAAATTTAAAAATACTGGTTGAAAGAGCCGCCATTTTTACAAAATCGAGCAGAACCGGATTGTTTGCTTTTATTAAATTTGCTCAGCTTTTTCAAAGAGCAAGCGGAGAAATGGGAGGGGCCAATATCATCGGAGAAAATGAAAATGTGCTCCGGATTATGACCATCCATAAAAGTAAGGGCTTAGAGTTTCCCGTTGTTATTGTTGCCGGCTTAGGACGAACTTTTAATATGGCGGATACCAGAGGTGATTTGTTCTTACACAAAAATCTCGGTCTTGGTATTAGATATGTAGACCCTGATCGCAGGATCTACAGAGAAACCTTACCAAGGTTTGCCATAAAAACAGTCATTAAAACTGAAGGACTTTCTGAAGAAATGAGAGTGCTCTACGTGGCAATGACACGAGCTAAGGATAAACTTATTCTGATAGGAACAACAAAAGATATTGAAAAATCTGCTGAAAAATGGTCATCATCCCTGACGGATTACCAATTATTATCCTATAGCAGCTTTCTTGACTGGATCGGAGCCTGCCTTATTCGTCATCCGGATGGTCATGTCTTAAGAAAATCTCTTGCTAACGGGACTTTTTTAGGCACTATGGTAACCGATCTATCAAAATGGAAGATTACTATCCATACCAAAATAGATCTGATAAAAAAAGCTTTTGAAAAAGAAGATATAAAAGAAGAGATCAAACAGGAGCTTTTGAACTTTTCTAAAGATACCAATCCGGAGCTTGAACAGGAGATTTTTCAAAAGTTTTCCTGGAGGTATAAAAAACACACAGACAAGATTCCTTCTAAAATTACAGTTTCAGACATAAAAAAAGCAGAGTTAGAGGGGATGGAAAGTATCGGGATAAAAGTTCCGTTGCTTGTAAAAAAACCAGACTTCTTAAAAAAAAAACAAAACCTATCAGGAGCTGAAAAAGGAACGGTTTT
>SKKY01000171.1 GCA_007123515.1 Clostridia bacterium | reverse complement strand
TAGCTACAACAGTCACGCGTATTTCATCTTCATTTAATAACTCATCAATAACGGCACCAAGAATGACATTTGAGTGCTGCCCGGCTAGTTTATTAACTTCCTCTGTGGCGTCTCTGATTTCATCCATTGAGAGATTATCAGAACCTGTGAAATTAAGTATAATCCCCTGGGCTCCGGTAATATTTGTTTCTAGAAGAGGTGAAGAAATCGCCGTTGTTACAGCCTTGACCGCACGATCCTCACCAGTTGCAATACCGATACCCATAATCGCAGTGCCCTTATCTTTCATAATCGTCCTTACATCAGATAAGTCAAGGTTAATAAGACCCGGCTTGTTAATCAAATCAGAGATCCCCTGAACACCCTGCCTTAAAATATCATCCGCAATTTTAAACTGTTGATTAATCGGTACTCTTTTTTCAACAACATCAAAAATTTTATCATTTTGAATAGTGATCATTGTATCGACTGATTCGCGCAAACGATCGATGCCTTCTCTGGCATGCTTATTTCTTAATGAACCTTCAAAGGAAAACGGTCGAGTGACTACAGCAATCGTAAGTATACCCATCTCTTTTGCAATATTAGCAATAACGGGTGCCGCCCCAGTCCCGGTTCCGCCACCCATACCTGCTGTAACAAAAAGCATATCACTGCCTTTAATAATATTACTGATATCCTCCTTGCTTTCTTCAGCAGCTTCTTTACCAATTTCGGGGTTTGCGCCTGCACCAAGACCTCTGGTCAGTTTCTCGCCAATCTGCATTTTAATAGGCGCTAAAGATGAGACTAACGCTTGAGCATCCGTGTTTACAGCGATAAAGTCAACATCTGTAATATTGGCTTCAATCATTCTGTTTACTGCATTATTACCGCCGCCACCTACGCCAATTACTTTTATCGTAGCTAATTTGTTCAATTGCTCATTTTGCTCAGTCATTAATTCTTCCCCTTTCATTCATCAAATCTTTTTATTAAATAAGTATCCTTAAAACGCAAATCCACATACTCGATATCTTTAATATCAATTTTCACATTCACAATTTCTTCTAAAATGCCTTCTAAAACTTCTAGTTTGTTGCGAATATTTTCTGCATCACCTAAAAGAACCGTAATTCCATTTCTGGTGTATGCAATAACTTCCTCATTATGAATATTTATTTCTGCAATTCTGGACATCAGCATAGGATTGGCCTTTGTTATAATTTCCAGCGCTTCATTTAAAGCTTCGTTTTCTATTTTCTGACCCACACCGGGAATAGCAAAGAATTCTACGCCAGTGATAATCGGCAGGTGAAAGTCTCTGGGTGTTTGCCTTATGTCTAAAAAAATAGCATCTTCACTAATTTGTATAAATCCATCATTCGTCACAATTAAGGCCACTGGTTTTCTCTCTGTGATAGAGATTTCAATCGTACTGGGAAGACGCCGCCTAATTTCAATATCTTCTATATAGCTGTTACTAAAAAAATTATTTCTGATCGCTGATTTTTTTATAAAAAAGAGATTTTCACCGTACAGGTCTTCAGCATAATCTTCCAATAAATCTCTTTCTAAATAAAAGTGTCCAGAATAGTTGATCTGATCGATTTTAAAAAAGGGTGTGAATATGACCAGCAATAAAATAAGGACAACAGGAATCATCATTTTTAATAACAAAACAATAACTTTGCTAAAAAGGGAAACTTTTTTTTCTATCTTTTTTTGATTTTTATATTTTTTAATATCTGTTACCAAAAATTTCACCTTTATTCTAAATGATTATATCAAATAATGTTTAACTAGAAAACCTATTGTTTTATCATTGTAAAATCATAAAATTATTATTTCTTTTTCTAATCTGATATTATAATGATCATAAATATTCTTTTCTATCAGCGATATAAGGGTCAGGACATCTTTTGCTTTTGCTCCGCCCTTATTGACAATAAAGTTCGCATGTTTTTCTGATATCTGGGCTCCTCCGACAGATCGGCCCTTTAGTCCTACGCTTTCAATTAACCGGCCTGCTGAATCACCTTCGGGGTTTTTAAAAACACTCCCGGCATTCGGAAATTCATAGGGTTGTTTCATAAGTCGTTCGTTCTTATATTTTTTCATTTTCTGCAAAATAGCAGCACTATCATCGGTATGGAGTCGCACGGTTACACTGACCACGATATATCCTGAATTGTTTTTCAAAAAAGAACTTCTGTAAGAAAACGATAATTCTTTGTTGCTTAGTGTATAAAACTCCTGATTTCTTACATCAAACACTTCTGTTTCAGAAACAATCCCTTTCATTTCTTCACCATAAGCGCCCGCATTCATGATCAGCGCTCCGCCAACAGTCCCCGGAATTCCGGAGGTATAGGCCAACCCGCCTAAAGAATGTTCAGCAGCTTTAGCCGCTAAAGCTGCAAGCGGCACCGAGGCACCCGCTGTTATTTCGTTCTCTCTGATTTCGATACGGGAAAATCCCTCACCTAGTTTTATGATTACCTCTGAGCAGCCCTCATCCCTTACTAATACATTAGATCCATTCCCAAGAACAAAAAAGGGTTGTTTGTAATCTGATAAAACCTTTATTACAATCTTTAGTTCCTTTTTATTTTGAGGATGAACAATAAGACTGGCCGGTCCTCCAATTTTCCAGGATGTATATGCCGAAAGATTTTTATTTTCTTCAAAAAATATCAGATTTTCTTTTAATAATTCTTTTATCATTTTTTACCTCTTACCCTATTTGACAATGTTTCAGCGATTTCATAAACATTTCCTGCACCCATCGTTATGATCATTTCATTTTGTTTTTTGTTGTTTTCGAGATGCGCAACTACACTTTCAAAATCTTCAAAAATTTTTGTTTTACTTTTTGTATTCTCCGGCATCAGATTATAAATATCTTTTGTTTCTACACCATACGTCTCTGTTTCACCGGCCGAGTACACGGGCAAAAGCAGTACTTCATCAGCAAATTCAAAACTTTCTGCAAATGAATGCAGTAACTGATTGGTCCGGGAATACCTGTGGGGCTGAAAAACGACTTTTACATGACCGATATTAGCCTCTTTTGACGCCTTAAGCGTGGCTTTTAACTCAGAGGGGTGATGTGCATAGTCATCGACTATGACCCTTTGCTTGTCTTTATACAAAATCTGAAAACGTCTGTTAACGCCATAAAAATCTGAAAATGCTTTTGCTATATCGTTAAAGTCTATGCCTTTTTCCAGTGCTAAAGCGCTGACTCCTACTGCGTTTTGCAGGTTATGGTATCCGGGAATCTGCAATTTTATTGTGCCAATCTTTTCTATGCCTTTCATTAGCTCACCACAGATACCGATACCTTCATAATAGCAATCCGTTATATAGTAATCGGCGGTCTGATCTGCTAAAGAATAAGTAATGGCTTCAGGAAACTTATAGCAAAGATCTTTTACATTTTGATTGTCTATGCATAAGGTCATATGCTTTTTGTCTTGATTACCAGCCATAAAAAACTCAAAGGCATCAATAATATTTTCAAGCGATCCATAATTTTCCATATGATCATCTTCGATATTAGTAATAATGCTGGTATAAGGGTTAAAGAGCAAAAAAGACTTATCACTCTCATCGGCCTCTGCAATAAAATAGTCCCCTTTACCTAATCTGTAATTGCTGTCTATATTAGGCAATATCCCTCCGACAATCACCGAAGGATCGAGTCCGGCAGCAGACATCACACAATACAACATCGCTGTGGTTGTTGTTTTTCCATGAGCTCCGGCAACGCAGATCACTTTTTTATCTTCCATGACTTGTGCCATCTTTTCCGCTCTTTTGGTGATCTTCAGATTGCGTCTTTTAGCTTCTGTTAGCTCTTCGTTATCTTCATGGATGGCTGAACTGATGACAACCTCAGCCACATCGTCAAGGACATTATCTTTTTTATGTGTATAGAAAATGATAGCTCCCATTTCCTCAAGATTGATGGTGATTGGACTTTCCTTAAGGTCAGAGCCACTGACTGAATATCCTTTTTCTAACAGAATTCCGGCAATGGCACTCATACCAATTCCGCCTATTCCAATAAAATGGACTCTATTTTTCAATTGTCACACCTATTTCCTTTACAATATTTTTTTCAATGATTGCAAGAGTATCCTTTACACCCGCTTTTTGGGATGCTTTTTGCATATCCTGAAGTATTTTATCATCTTTAACTAATTTTTCCAGATTATTTTTTAATACATGTTTGTCATTTTCAAGCTTAATTTCCTCGATCATAATCACCGCACCTTGTTTTTCAAGAGCTTTGGCATTTCCAACCTGATGGTTATGTGTTGCATATGGAAAAGGGATAATGATCCCGGGCTTTCCCATAAAAGTCATTTCTGCAAGAAAGGATGCCCCCGCCCTAGAAATACAGAGATCAGCAATTTGCAAAGCATCATACATATTATTTAAATATGGATATTGCTTTATTAATGAGGATCCATCCGAAAGATTTTCTGAATGTTTTGTGGTTTCTTCATAATCTCTCTGGCCTGTCACATGAAGTAACTGTATATTATTTTCAATAAAAAAAGGGTACAGTTTTACTATTTCCCTGTTTAAAAATCTTGCTCCACGGCTTCCGCCGGTAACAAGGATCGTTTTTTTAGAAGGC
>SKKY01000080.1 GCA_007123515.1 Clostridia bacterium | reverse complement strand
TTATGAATTTTCAGTAACGCTGGGATTTCCAAGCTATGGTTTTGCTATTATTGTATTAACACTTTTTATTAAGCTATTGCTATTTCCATTAAGCGTTAAACAAATGAAATCTATGAGAAATATGCAAAAGATCCAGCCTGAAATGCAAAAACTGCAAAAAAAGTATAAAAAAGATAAAGAAAAACAAAATAAAGCCATGATGGAATTATACCAGGAGCACAACGTTAACCCTGCTGCCGGTTGTTTGCCATTGTTGTTACAGATGCCTATTTTATTTGCTTTATTTACTTCTTTAAGAACCTACACATTCGAACCCATTGAACATGCAGGTTTTTTCTGGATTACAGATCTTACTAATCCGGATCCTATCTATGTTCTTCCGGTTCTTGTCGGAATAGCAACTTATTTTCAAACAAAAGTATCAACGGCTTCAGCAGGACCTGCTGGGCAGAATAAGATACTTCTATATTTTTTACCCCTTATGATTGCCTACGTCAGCATGCAGTTTCCGGCGGGATTAGGTTTGTATTGGGTAGTGTTTAATTCATCAGGAATATTACAACAGGTTATCATTAATAGAATGCCGGATCCAGGCTCTAAACCTAAAGAGGAGGCAGTGTAATGAGAGTCGCTGAAAGATCAGCAAAAACCGTAGAAGAGGCTATTAAATTAGCTTTAACAGAATTATCACTGAATAGAGAAGATGTTGAATTTGAAGTGATAGAAGAACCAAAAAGTGGTTTATTCGGTCTTATTGGCAATAAGGATGCTGTTGTCAAAGTGACAGAAGTTTTAAACTATAAAAAACAAATTACCAGTTTTTTAGATATGGTTTTTGATAAAATGAGATTAAAGCCCGAGATTACTATTATAGAAGAAGAAGGTACCATTCAGGTAAACCTTCAGGGAGAAGATCTTGGAATTTTGATTGGCAGAAGAGGAGAAACCCTTGATTCCATTCAGTTTTTAGCTAATCTATTTATTAACAAGACCAGCGAGAACTACAAAAAAGTAATCATTGATGTTGAAGATTACCGGAAGAAAAGAGAAGCCACATTATATGGTCTGGCGGAAAAACTTTCGAACAAAGTTAAAAAAACAGGACGTAGAATTTCACTTGAGCCAATGAGTCCTCAGGAACGCAGAATTATTCATATGGCATTACAAAACAATAAAAGTGTAAATACCTACAGCGAAGGGGAAGAACCATTCAGAAAAGTAGTGATTGCTCCTAAGCGAAACTCATAATTATTGCCGGTAATCATTTGATTACTGGCTTTTTTTCTCAGGAGGGATAAATTATGCATCAAAATGATACCATTTGTGCCATTGTTACAGGAATTGGTGCAGCAGGTGTATCTATAATTAAAATAAGTGGTGATGAAGCAATCACGCTGGCGGATAAAATCTGGCATTCGCAGGTACCTATTTCTCAGATGCAATCGCACACGTTGTCATACGGAAAACTAATTGATAATTTCACAGAACAACTTGTTGATGAAGGTATTGCTCTGCTTATGAAGGGGCCTCGTTCCTATACTGGCGAAGATATCGTAGAATTACAAATTCATGGCAGCTATGTTGGAGTTACCTATGCCTTAGAATTACTCATTAAAAATGGAGCCAGACATGCAGAAGCCGGTGAGTTTACAAGAAGAGCTTTTATTAACGGAAAACTTGATCTGACTAAGGCTGAAGGCATTATTGATCTTTTAGAAGCAAAAAACAGACAAAATTTAAAATTTGCTACAGATTCTGTTGCAGGAAAAAGTGCTGAACATATTCATCAGTTAATTGATGACATTACAGAAATCATAGCCTATCTGGAAGCCAGCATTGATTTTCCGGAAGATGATGTCCCTTCTTTAAAAAAGGAAGAGAAACAAGAAAAACTATATAATATTATCAGCGATATAGAAGAAATTGTTCAAAAAAGCAATAAAGGAAAATACATTAGCGAGGGAATTAATCTTTTAATTCTTGGGGAGCCTAATGTGGGAAAATCGAGCTTTCTAAATTTATTGCTTGATGAAGAACGAGCGATAGTTTCTGAAATCCCCGGTACAACAAGAGATACCATTGAAGAATACCTGACCATTGGAAAAATACCGGCTAAAATTATTGATACCGCCGGCATCAGAGACAGTGATGACTTGATCGAAAAAATAGGCATTGATAAAGCCAAGCAATATATTGAAAAATCAGATTTTATTGTGTACATTCTTGATGCAACATCCGACTACGATAAAGAAAAAGATCAGATTTACCATTTAGTTAAAGAAAAAGAAAAAATCATTCTACTTAACAAAACGGATCTTGTTGATGATCAGAAAATATTATCAAAATACAAGGATGTTTTTATTGGTGAAAAAATTCTTCCTTTTTCTACACAGGATCATAAATATCTGATAGAATTTGAAAATGTCATTGAGGATATTTTTATCGATTCTTCATATGATTATAATGAAGGAACTTTTATTACGAATGCCCGTCAGAAAGGACTTCTTGAACAGTCGCTTGTTTATATTAAACAAGCCGCATCTTCTGTTGAGACAGATATGGAGGATGATTTTCTTACCATCGATTTATACGATGCCAAGAAATCTCTTGAAGAAGTTTTAGGTATACAGGTAAGCGAAGATATTTTAGATCAGATTTTTAGTAAATTTTGTATTGGAAAGTAGGGATACCTTGTCTTATATAGGTGAAAAATATGATGTTATCGTTGTTGGTGCAGGTCATGCAGGTTGTGAAGCCGCACTAGCTTCAGCAAGAATGGGCGCCAAAACAGCCGTCTTTACAATTAGTCTTGATAATATAGCTTTAATGCCCTGCAACCCATCGGTTGGCGGACCAGCAAAGGGGCATTTAGTTCGAGAAATCGATGCTCTTGGTGGTGAGATGGGCAGGAATATTGACAAAGCCTATATTCAGATAAAGATGTTGAACACATCTAAAGGCCCGGCCGTTCATGCGCTTAGAGCACAGGCGGATAAAAAAGAATATCAGAAAATGATGTATGATACATTAAGAAAACAGGAAAATCTTACGGTTCGTCAGGCTATGGTCGACGAAATTATTGTTGAGGATGGACAGATACAGGGAATTAAAATTCATACAGGCGGTATTTTTTATGCCGATGCAGTCGTGATTACTGCCGGTACTTATATGGACTCAAGGATCATTATTGGAGATTTACTATATAAATCCGGTCCTCAAGGATTTTTAACCACAGACACTCTCTCGAAATCTTTAAGAGATCATGAAATAGAGTTGTTACGCTTAAAAACAGGAACACCTGCACGAGTTAATGCGGACACATTAGACTATAGTAAAATGAGCATCCAGCCCGGCTCAGAAGAAGGATTGCATTTTTCATTTGAAAATTCTGACAGAGAAAAAGCTGAAAAAAATATTCCCTGCTGGTTAACCTATACTAATCCTGATACTCACCAGGTCATTAAAGATAATTTGCACCGATCCCCACTTTTCTCAGGTGTAATACAGGGGACGGGTCCGAGGTATTGTCCTTCCATTGAAGATAAAATTGTTCGTTTTGAAAATAAAGACCAGCACCAAATATTTATTGAACCTGAGGGTCAAGATACCAACGAAATCTATGTTCAGGGGATGAACACCAGTTTACCGGAAGAGGTGCAGCTAGAGATGCTTCGGACGATTCCGGGCTTAGAACAGGTTGAGATTTTAAGAACCGGATACGCGATTGAATATGATGCCGTAAAACCATCCCAATTAACATTGAGCTTTGAATTAAAAAATATTTCCGGACTTTTCACGGCCGGCCAAATAAATGGCACGTCAGGTTACGAAGAAGCGGCAGCTCAAGGTTTACTCGCCGGCATTAATGCGGCCTTAAAAATTCAAAAGAAAGATCCTTTTATTCTTTCTAGAGCCGAAGCCTATATGGGCGTATTAATCGATGATTTAATTACAAAGGATACGACGGAACCCTATCGACTATTAACATCAAGATCAGAACACCGTCTTTTTTTAAGACAGGATAACGCTGATTTACGACTCACGCCGAAAGGACAGGAGCTTGGCTTAATCAAAAAAGAACGTTTTGATAAATTCTCTCAAAAAGTTGAAGATATTTCCCGGGAAATAATGCAATTAAAACAGACTAAAATAATACCCAGCGATCCTGCATTAAAAAAACTAGTAACTGATAAAGAGATTCCTGATTTTAGACAACTGGTATCTTTATATGATGTTTTAAAAAGAAATGAAATTAGCTATCAGGATTTGCAATCATATGGTATTTATGAAGGCACTGCAAACCACGAAGTGGCTGAACAAATGAACATCCAGATCAAATACGAGGGCTATATAGAAAAACAACTAAAACAAATTGAAAAATTTAATAAGCTTGAAAGTAAAAAGCTCTCTGCTGATATTGACTATTCAGAGATGGCGGGATTGAGAAAAGAAGCCATACAAAAACTAGATAAAGTAAAGCCCGTTTCAGTTGGGCAGGCATCAAGAATTCAGGGTGTTTCACCGGCCGACATTGCCGTAATACTGGTTTTTTTAGAAAAGAACAAAAGGACACAACATGGATAAGTATAAAAATATATTTGCAAAAGAAACGATTCAGATATCAGATGAGTTAATTAAGCA
>SKKY01000014.1 GCA_007123515.1 Clostridia bacterium | reverse complement strand
ATCTAAATTTTTAGACATGATCTGATCAACATTGTCACTCTTTTGAATAAAGGGATGCTTTATGTAATTCAATAATTCTTCTGCCATCTTATCCGGTTTCAATATATAATCAACAAGACCTGTAGCAATAGAACTTTTTGGCATTCCGTCAAATTTAGCGGATTGCTCATCCTGAACCATCACCATACCTCCGGCTTCTTTGATGGCTTTTATGCCCAACGTACCATCACTACCAGTTCCTGATAAAATGATGCCAATGGCGTCTTTCTCTTTATCTTTAGCCAATGAACGAAAAAAAATATCAATCGGAAGATTCAGCCCTTTTTGTTCGCTGTGCTTGTCAAGGAAAAGCTTTCCGTGAAAAATCGACAGATTATATTTCGGCGGGATCAGATAAATGGTATTAGGATCAACCTGCATACCATCTTCAGCAACTTTTATCGGCATATTGGTGTGCCTGGCCAAAAGCTCATCCATCAGACTTTTGTAATCAGGAGAAAGATGCTGAATGACAATAAAAACCATCCCGGTATCTTCAGGCATCACTTTAAAAAAATCCTGAAGGGCTTCAAGGCCACCAGCTGAAGCACCGATTCCGATATAATACGTATGATCTTGACTGTTGTATTGTTTAATTTCCATCCTTTAAGCCTCCTTCTTCACTATTATCTAATATATCTTTAGTGTTTGTAAATGTTATATTTTTTTTATGATCACAATATATAATTTTAAAACCCGCTATTTTCGCCATCGAGGCCATCGTCTTTGGTGTAAAAAAAGAGATATGAGTCGGATCCGATTTATAAAACCAATTCTCAAAGACTTTATCATTATTGGGATGAAATTGCGTCATGATAGCCAATATCGCATCATCTTTCATCAATCCAGCCAACAAAGTAAAGTAACCAAGAGGGTCTGCGAGATGTTCGAAAACTTCAGTGGAGGTAACTAGATCATATGTCTTTCCCTCATAGACTTTCTCAGGAGCATAAAAATAATCATAAATCTCTGTCTGATATTTATAATCTCTTTCAAGAATCATCGCTAACACCGGCGAAGGACCACTACCAAAATCAAAAGCTTTTTTACCACCCTTTTGAAAAGGGATGATGGCCTTATCAATAAAGTCTTTAAAATAAGCTACATACCTGGGATCTTCGATCGTATTATTATGTTCTTCATACCTTGTAAATTCTTCCTTTTCTGAAAGATACGCTTTGGGATCTTTAAAAATAAACTCACAAAAATCACACACGAAATAATGTGCATCCACTTTCTCAACATAGATCTTCCTTACTTGCGCACCACATATTTTGCAAATTTCTACCATTAGTAAGCCTCATTTATCTTTTTCATTCCATTATATAAGAAATCATTCTATATAACATCAAAATTTTGGGTAATTAAAAATACAAGATTACTGCGTTTCGGATAAGAGGAGTTTCTTATGAAAACATACTGGCTGCTTAATGACCAATTACACCGCAACTATCTAAAAAACATAAAAAAAAATAAAGACCACGTTCTATTTATCGAAGCGTATGATCATTTTCATCAACATTCCTATCATAAACAACGAATTTTTTTTCTGATCGCCGCTATGCGAAATTTTGCCAATGATCTTAAAAAAAATGGTTATGCTGTAACGTATATTAAAGCAGCAACCATCGAAGAAGGTTGGTCTTCTTTTATAGCAGACCAGAACAACTCAGAAACCATAATTTCGATGCCCGTTGATTACAATCAGCGCCAAAAAATACAGCAGTTAATGCAATCTGAAACAACAGTAACGTTTAGTCACAATGAAAATACAAAAGGCAATTTCATGTTTTCTGAAGACGAGCTTTTAGACATGGCAAAAAACAGCAAGACACAGGAATCTTTTTATCGCAAGGCCCGTATCAAAACAGAGATATTAATCGAAAACAAACAAAAGCCCGTTGGAGGAAAATGGAATTACGACACACTAAATCGCAAACCTGCAAAAAATATAACAGAAAAGCCCGGTAGTTTGCCAGTATACTCCCTAAACCGCATTTCTAAAGATGCGCTTTCTGATTGCCAGGCAAGATTTCAAGAGACACCGGGGAAACTCGATTCGCTGCATCTTCCCCTTACCAGAAAAGACGCTTTGGATTTTTTAGATAATTTTATAGAAAACCGCCTTGCCGGTTTCGGGCCTTATCAGGATGCGATGCTTTCGGGTCACCCTTTTATGTTTCATTCTCTCTTATCTGCTCATCTGAACTGCGGTCTATTGTGTCCTAATGAAGTCATACAAAAAGTCCTTGATGCTTATCAAAATGAGAGCATCCCCTTATCATCAGCAGAGGGCTTTATCCGGCAAATTATTGGGTGGAGAGAATTTGTACGAGCCGTGTACCTGCAACAAATGCCGGAGTACCTGATGCTAAATTATTTTGACCACCAACATTCTTTACCTGATTTTTTCTGGACAGCCGATACAGAGTTACATTGCCTGGCTGAAACACTACAGGATGTTCTTACTTTCGGCTATTCACATCATATTCAGCGACTTATGGTCCTGAGTAATTTTGCAAACCTAATCTTTGTAAAGCCCTCGATTCTGTCTGATTGGTTTAACCAGATGTATACTGATTCCTGGGACTGGGTGGTAGTCCCAAATGTTATTGGTATGTCCATGTACGCTGACGGAGGTCTAATGGCCACAAAACCCTATATTTCATCGGGAAAATACATTCAGAAGATGAGCAACTACTGTATCAACTGCCGTTATGATCCAGCAGAAAAAACGACTCCCGATGCCTGCCCATTTAATTCTCTTTACTGGAATTTTATAAGCAGGCACAAAGAGAAACTGCAAAACAATCCAAGGATGAACCTTATCCTTTCTCAGTGGGGAAAAATGGATCAAAAGACACAAGCAGCAATCCTTGAAAAAGCATCCGCTATCCAACAATCATTTTTCCCTAAAGATTTTTAAAGATTTTTTTCAGCTTCTTTAGCCAGGGGACTTCTTTCTACCTGATTTAAGGTAACGTGACCGGTTAACTTTGATCCTTTCATTTTCTCAATCGCATAAACTAGTCCGTTTGATTTTGAACTAACCAGCGTATTGTCAATCTGATTATCCGAAGGGTCTCCGATAAATACAAATTTTGAATCAAATCCCGCTCTTGTCAGCATTAGTTTAGCCAAATGAGGCGTAATTTCCTGCGCTTCATCAACCAGCACAATCGATTTATTAAAGGTACGGCCTCTCATATAAGTAAATGTTTTTGTTTCTATGATCCCCTGGGCTCTCCAATATTCAATCATACTGTCTACAATGACACTATCACTTTTATCCTTTTTTTGATTCCTCTTTTCATAACGTCCGTCAAGAAGATTTTCAATCGAGTCATAAAAACTTCCCATCCAGGGTCTTAACTTTTCCTCTTCTGTACCCGGCAAAAATCCGATATCATTCCCCGCAGATACAACGGGTCTCACAAAGACGATCTTATTATATTCGCCACTTTCAATTACTTTCTGTAAAGCCACAGCTGTTGAAACAATGGTTTTTCCGGATCCAGCATTTCCTGAAATGGATACAAAATGAACCTCCGGATTCATGAGTAATTCAAAAGCCATTTTCTGTTCAAGGTTAATTGGTTTTAATCCCCAGGCAATTTCGTTTGAGTATTTCAAGGGAATTATTTTTTCTCCGTTAAATTGTGCCAACAACGTGTGTGCAGGATTATCGATGGCAAATATCTGGAAAAAATGATTTGGATAAATATCATCTTCCGGCTGATACACAAGTCCGCCATCATAAATGATGTCAATCTCTTTTGATAACAGAAAAATGCTTGAATATCCTTTATAGAACTCATCCACAAGAATTTTATCATTTTCATAATCCTGAACCGTCAGACCTAAGGCATCCGCCTTAATCGACATACAGATGTCCTTAGTAACCAATATTGTTTCAATGTCCGGATTCATTCTTTTAAGATTGGATGTAATGGCTAAAATTCTATTGTCATTTTTTTCAGGATCTAAACCGATTGGCAAATCAGAAAAATCCAGATGATTCAACTCAATTCGCAACATGCCACCCGAAGGCAGTTCCACGCCCTGATTTAAAGAACCTCTGGATCTTATTTTATCGATATTTCGCGAAGCCATTCTTGCATTATAACCAACAATACCTTCTCTTCTTTTTAAGTTATCTAATTCTTCAATAATGGTGATGGGAAGTATTATGTTATTGTCCTCAAACTTTTGTAAAAAATCGGGATCATGAATCGCAACATTAGTATCAATTACATAATTTTTTATCATTATCAACACCCCTTCCTAAATATTATACCGTTTTTATATAAAAAGGGTTACGTTTGTGTAAAAATTTTTTAACACAATAAAAGCCGTGAAGTCTCCCTCCTCCTAACCTTCCTTACTCACGAAGTAAGCGTGTAGGTGGGGGATGAATCGGTTGTGTATTGTTCATAGAAATCATACAATAATGTTGTTGGCAATGTTTAACATCGATAACTGATTATATAAGGTTGTAGAGAGAATCGGTGTATTCTGAATGCGATAACCAAGCGATGATACACGCCTTCTCTACGTAAAATATTCAAGGTAACGAGTTAGCTTTTTTGCTAATAAGTGAACCGT
>SKKY01000164.1 GCA_007123515.1 Clostridia bacterium | reverse complement strand
TGGCTACAGTATTAGCAAGATCCGGTCCGTGTAGTTCTCCGGAGATCCCAATACGTACCGGCATGAATAAACCTTTGCCTTTGACCCCAAGTTCTTTACCAGTTTCTTTGATCATCGCCTTTACCGCTTCCGGCGTCAGATCTTCATTTTTCTCAAGCTTTTCTTTAAAGAGCGCGATCACCTGGCGTGATTCTTCCTGCGCCAGCACATCAATCGCTTCAGGAACCAGATCAATATCTTCCTTCATAAAGACTTCCAGCGCATCGCGGATATCGGCAAAGGTATTGATTCTCTCATAGAGAGCTTCTGCCACATAAGACAGCCAGATTTCCTTATCCTCGTCACTTTTTTGTTCAAGATAATCCGTAAGGAATGGGCGGATGTTTTCAGCAATTTCTTCTTTCGCTAAGTTACGGATGTAGATGCCGTTCATCCACTTTAATTTTTCAAAATCAAAAACGGCCGGATTTTTAGCCACACGATCAAGCGAGAAACGCTCAATTAGATCATCCATCGAAAAGATTTCCTCATCCGTACCCGATGACCAGCCAAGCAGTACCAAAAAGTTAACCAGCGCTTCCGGCAGATAGCCTTGTTCCTCATATTGGAAAACACTCGTTGAGCCATCACGCTTACTCATTTTCTTTTTATCTTTACCCAGAATCAGCGAAACATGAGCAAATTCAGGGCGCTTCCAGCCAAAAGCATCGTAGATGACCAATTGTCTCGGTGTATTTGATAAATGTTCTTCACCACGAATCACATGCGTAATCTTCATTGAATAATCATCAATTACCGCCGCAAAATTATACGTAGCGATACCGTCTGATTTAATGATGACATAATCTCCCACGCCATTTGACTCAAAACTGATACTGCCTCTGACGATATCATCAATAGAGAGTACCTGATCAAGCGGAACCTTAAAACGAATCACGGGCTTTTTACCCTCAGCCTGCGCTGCCGCTTTATCCGCCTCATTTAGGTCACGGCACTTCCCAGAATAAATCAGCAGACCACCGGCATCCATCGCCTTCTCACGAGCCTCTTCAATTTCCTCCTGCGTACAGTAACACTGATAGGCATACCCTTTATCCACCAGTTGACTGGCATAGTCACGATAGAGCTCCAGACGCTCCGTCTGGCGATACGGGCCATAGTCACCGCCTTTTTCAATCCCTTCATCCCAATCAATCCCAAGCCAATGCATGGCATCGAGGATATCCTTTTCAGATTCCCGATTCGAGCGCTCCAAATCGGTATCCTCAATCCTGACAACAAAGGTTCCCTTATGTTTTTTTGCAAATAAATAATTAAAAAGTGCAGATCTCGCTCCCCCAATATGTAACGGTCCCGTTGGACTCGGAGCAAATCGCACACGTACTTCAGACATTTTCATTCCTCCATTTATATCGTTTCAGCTTACCAGATACATTCTATCATATTCAGGCAAAGTGCTAAAGTTCTTTGTAGTGGGGACGTTTCCCTTTGAAAGGTAGGGGACGTGTACTTCTGGTATAACAATCGGGGACACGTGTCCCCAACTGGCATACCAGAAGTACACGTCCCCAATGAAGAGGGAAACGTCCCCTACCTTATCGTGCAGACGGCGTAGGCGGCGATGCCTTCTTCGCGCCCGGTGAATCCGAGTTTTTCGGTGGTCGTTGCCTTGACGTTGATGTCACTGACCGGGATCTGGAGGGCTTTGGCGTAGTTGCTGACCATCTCCTCGATGTATGGCGCTAGCTTGGGTCGCTCGGCGGCCACGGTGGCATCGATGTTGTTGATCTCATACCCGGCCCCTCTTATAATCCGCGCCGTCTCTTTTAACAGTTCGATGCTGTCGGCTCCCTTGAAAGCCGGGTCGGTGTCGGGAAAGTGTTTCCCGATATCGCCCAGCGCCGCTGCACCGAGCAGGGCATCCATAATCGCATGGGTTAGCACATCGGCATCGGAGTGACCGAGCAGTCCTTTCTCAAAAGGAATGGTAACACCACCTAAAATGCAGGCCCGCTCTTTGGCAAAAGCGTGCACATCGTAACCAAAGCCTACTCTCATTTCATCAACTCCAATATAGCATCCCCTAAAAGCAGATCTTCTGGGGTTGTAATTTTAATATTTAAGTATTCTCCGGCAAAGACGCAGACCTCTATGCCCTCGGCAGAAACCACTGAGGCATCATCGGTAAATTCTGCTAACCGCTCCTTTTGCGCATCAAAGGCTTTCATTATCAAACCTTTTTTAAAGGCCTGTGGGGTCTGCATTTCCCAGACATCATCACGCACCAGGCGCTCTTTGATCCGCCCATTTGTAACCCGGGCGATCGTATTTTTTTCAGGCACGGCCATCACCAGCGCATCATAAAACATCATCTTCTCCAAAAAGACCTCCAGCATCTCCTGCCTGATAAAGGGCCGGACGCCGTCATGGATCACCACGTACTGCGCCTCTTTACTAACTTCTTTAAGCCCCTCATAGACCGAATGCTCGCGGGTTGCCCCACCGGCAATTACCTTTTTCACCTTCGTGAAACCATACTTCTCTACAACCTGCCGCTCGCAAAAATCGACCTCATCAGCAGTAGCCACCACAATAATCTCTGTGATGGCTCTCTGCTTGTGAAACATATCAATCGTATAGGCCAGAATCGGCTTACCCTGTAACACCAAGTATTGCTTATTGCGATCGGCCCGCATCCTTTTTCCAAGACCTGCAGCCGGAATCACTACTGAAATCATCTGGGATCAAACACCCTCTCCATCAGGAACTTTGGCAAAAATCATTCTGCCTGCCGATGTCTGAAGCGCACTGGTCACTTCCACATCAATCGTATAACCAAGGTAGTCTTTTCCATCCTCGACAACAATCATCGTCCCATCCTCAAGATAGCCAATCCCCTGTCGTCCGGATTTTCCTTCTTTAACGAGTTCCACCTTCATCCGATCTCCCGGAATCACCACCGGCTTCACCGCATTGGCTAAATCATTAACATTTAATACCGGCACGCCCTGTAACTGGGCCACCTTATTCAAATTATAGTCATTGGTCACCACATAGCCATTTAGCTCCTGGGCAATTTTAACCAGCTTACTGTCCACCTCCTGAATCTCAGGAAGCTCACTTTCATAGATCTGTACTTCAATGTTCTTTCCGGATGACATCATATTTAAAATATCGAGTCCACGACGACCCTTATTGCGTTTTAACAATTCCGAAGAATCCGCAATATGGCGAAGCTCTTCAAGCACACAGCTTGGTACCACAAGCGGCCCTTCAATAAAGCCCGTCTTTACGATGTCGGCAATCCGGCCGTCAATAATGACGCTGGTATCAAGCACTTTCGGCTGTCCGCCATTTTTGCCGCCATCCTTAATAGAACCCTTGAATTTTATCTGAGGATTCTGATCAGACGACTCACCGCCTGGTTTAAATAATCCTCTGATATTAAAAATATCCTCTTTCTTTTTTGCACCCACACTCATTCCGATATAGGCTAAAAAGACTGCTAAAAGTACCGAGAACAGATACCCGACAAACGGTACCTGGGAAAGATAGATGCCAATAAAAGTGGCAATTATAAGTCCGATAATAAGTCCAATGATTCCACCGATTAAATCCTGAATCGGCATGTTCTGAAGAAGTCCGACAAAATAGATACTCGCTGAAGAAATGCCATTAATGATAAAGGGCGCAAGCTTAATGCTAAGCCCTGCCATAGCCAGCCCGGGGATAATAGAATGCCAGATTCGCGGATTAGGAATCGCATCTGAAAATACATCTTTAACCAGAAAATCACCTACGATCACTCCGATTAATCCAAAAACAAAAATAATAATTAGTGTTGAAATCTTTCGTCCCACTGTTTCACCTCCTCTGCTATGCAAAAAATGCAATATTCTATAAAGTATATAGACAAACGGTCGTGATTTCAATGCTTCCTTTTTAGAACTCCGTCAGCCGAATCGCCTCCGCCAGGTTCGATGCCTTCATCAGGCTGATCTTTGCCCCTTTTGGCAAAGTTTTGTTATGTACCGGCACAATCGCTTTCGCAAAACCCATTTTCTCAGCCTCGGCGATGCGCTGATCAAGGTTAGATACACTTCGCACCTCTCCGGATAGTCCGACCTCACCGATGATCATCAGATCCTTATCGATGCTTTTATTTCTAAAGCTTGAGGTAATCGCAAGCGCAATCGCTAAATCAACTGCCGGCTCGGACACTTTTAGTCCGCCCACAATGTTAACATAGATATCCGAACCCGAAAGTTGCAGTCCAATCTTCTTTTCCAAAACCGCAATGATCATATTGATCCGGTTGTAGTCATACCCGGTCGCCACCCGACGTCCCTGGTTATAGTGGCTGTCAGAGACAAGCGCCTGCACCTCTAAAAGGATCGCACGGCTACCCTCATAAACTGCGGTAATCACCGATCCCGGCGCCTCTTCGGCTCTTTCCTGCAGCAAAAACTTAGAAGGATTTAAGACTTCGACCAAACCCTCTTCGGCCATTTCAAAAATCCCGATTTCCGAGGACGATCCAAAACGGTTCTTGTAACTTCTCAGACTGCGATACTGATAGTAGCGCTCGCCCTCAAAATAGAGAACCGCATCGACCATATGCTCTAGGACCTTCGGTCCGGCAATGCCCCCGTCTTTTGTAATATGTCCGATGATCATCACCGTCATCGCAGAATTCTTAGCCAGCTTCAAAAGCTTGGCACTAATTTCACGAGCCTGCGCGACTGTTCCCTGCGCTGATTCAATCTCACTGGTATACATCGTCTGGATCGAATCGATCACCAAAAAATCCGGCTGCTCTTTTTCAATAATGCGCTGCACATTCTCAAAATTATTTTCCGCAGAGACAAGAATCGACTCCCCGGTGATGCCCAGGCGATTCCCCCGATACTTAATCTGCTCTTTTGATTCCTCACCGCTGCAGTACAAGACCTTGTAATCGCGCCCCAAATTTTTAGCGATCTGCAGTACAAGCGTTGACTTACCAATCCCCGGCTCACCAGATAAGAGTAATATTTCCCCGGAAATAAAGCCACCGCCCAAGACGCGGTCAACCTCCACAAATCCGCTGGAAATCCGCATATCCTTTTTAATCTCAATCGCACCGATCATTTCCGGCGCCGCAGCCTCTTTTGGGGTCGGATTCTTAGTCGCCACCTGCTGTTCTTCCACAAAACTATTCCAGCTGCTACAGTCCGGGCATTTACCCAGCCACTTTAAACTCTCATACCCACAATTAGAACAATAGAAAAATGTTTTTGTCTTTTTTTTCATGTAATCACCAAAAACCTTCCCCTTTTTTTAACAAAAGAGGAAGGCATCCTTCTTCAAAGTATTATGATTCGCTTTTCGTCGTATTTTCCTTGTTTTCCTCATTCTTTTTGCTATTGATCTTAATCTTATCCTCTTCCAAATCAACCACAATATGACTGCCAGGCGCAAAACTTCCTTTAAGCATCTCATCAGCCATCGGGTCTTCAATCAATCGCTGAATCGCCCTGCGCAGCGGACGCGCCCCGTACTCACTGTCAAAACCTTCTTTAGCAATCAGCGCCTTGGCTTCTTCCGTCACTTCCAACGTCAGCTCATGCTCTGCTAAGCGATCGTCCATCTCTTTAAGCATCAGGCCAACAATTTCTTTAATATGATGCTCTTCCAGACTATGGAACACAATCGAATCATCAATCCGGTTTAAAAATTCCGGCTTAAACGACTTCTTCATCGCATCGAGCACTTTTTTCTTCATTTCACCAAAGGCATCTTCCGATGTTTTCTCACGATTAAACCCTAAGGTTCCCGTCTTTTTAAGCTCACTCGCCCCAAGATTCGACGTCATAATCAGCACCGTATTTCTAAAGTTCACCGTGCGTCCTTTACTGTCTGTCAGGCGTCCGTCTTCCATCACCTGCAGCAGAATGTTAAAGACCTCCGGATGCGCCTTCTCAATTTCATCAAAGAGAATCACAGAATACGGCTTACGACGGATAATTTCGGTCAGCTGACCTCCATCATCGTATCCGACATAGCCCGGCGGCGAACCAATCAGCCTGGAGATCGCATGCTTCTCCATATATTCACTCATATCAATCCGAACCAGGGCATCCTCTGAGCCAAAGAGTGACTCGGCCAGCGCTCTGGCAAGCTCCGTTTTCCCGACACCGGTCGGTCCTAAGAAGATAAAGGATCCAATCGGACGCTTCGGACTCTTTAGTCCGGCACGCGCTCGTCTAACTGCCTTAGCAATCGCCGTAATCGCCTCATCCTGACCGGTGACCCGCTTATGAAGAAGCTCCTCAAGCTTTAAGAGCTTATCGCTTTCTTCCTGGGCAATCTTTTGCACCGGAATACCAGTCCAGTTTGATACGATCTCCGCAATGTCTTCTTCTGTCACTTCCTGCACCGTCGAGACACTCTTTTGCTTCCAGGATTCCATCTCTTCTTCAAGCTCATCTTTTAATTTTCTTTCATTATCACGAAGCTTCGCCGCCTTTTCAAAATCCTGCTGCACCACCGCCGATTCCTTCTCGCTTCTGATCTGTTCAATCTGTTCTTCTAAATCCTTTATGTTATTCGGAGTCGTTCCGACTTTTAAATGCACTTTCGAGGAAGCCTCATCAATCAGATCAATCGCCTTATCCGGCAGATACCGATCGGTAATATATCGATCCGAAAGCTTTACCGCCGCCTTAATCGATTCATCACCAATCTTTACACTGTGATGGGCTTCATAACGGTCACGAAGACCCATTAAAATTAACTCAGCCTCTTCCAATGTCGGCTCGTTAACCTGAATTGGCTGGAAACGTCTTTCCAAGGCCGGATCTTTTTCCACATACTTACGGTACTCATCAAGCGTTGTGGCACCGATCGTCTGCAGTTCTCCCCGGGCTAAGGCCGGTTTTAAAATGTTAGCCGCATCAATCGCACCTTCTGCCGCTCCGGCACCAATAATCGTATGCAACTCATCAATAAAGAGGATGATGTTACCAGATTTTTTAATTTCTGCCATGACTTTTTTCAGACGTTCCTCAAATTCTCCGCGGTACTTAGAACCAGCGACCAACGAGCCCATCTCTAAAGAGACAACCCGCTTATTCTTTAAGATCTCCGGCACATCGCCATCAACGATCCGCTGGGCTAAGCCCTCAGCAATCGCGGTTTTACCCACACCCGGCTCACCAAGTAAGACCGGATTGTTTTTCGAACGACGGCTTAAGACCTGAATCACACGCTGTATTTCATTTTGACGGCCGATCACCGGATCAATCTTATTCTCCGATGCCAGCTTATTTAAATCATTGCCAAACTCATCAAGAATCGTCTGCTTGGCCTGCTCTTCTTTCGATTTCGGGTATTCCCGGCTTTTCTTGGTGCTTTCATTAGCCATATTGCCACCTAAAAGAGCCCAGACCTGCTTTCTGATTTTTTCCGGATTAACGCCCAGATTTAAGAGTACCTGCGCGGCTACGCCCTCGCCCTCACGGATTAATCCCAGCAGAATATGCTCAGTTCCGACATAGGTTACGCCCCACTTACGAGCCTCATCCTGGGCTAAATTCAGCACCTTTTTGGCACGCGGAGTAAAGCTTATCTCTTTAGCCGGCTCCTCGTTTGTCTTTTTAATTGATTTTTGTATCAGATCCCGGGTCTTTTCCAGATCTATTTCAAGCGAAAGAAGTGCCTTGGCACCAATGCCCTCTCCTTCGCGCAATAATCCTAACAAAATGTGTTCAGTCCCTGTGGCCGGATGACCCAGAAAATGGGTTTCTTCTTTGGCTAAGGTGATCACTTCCTGTGCTCTTTCTGTAAAAAACATTCCAAACATAGTATACCCTCCTGTATCTTCTATCTATAATTTTTTAGTCATCAATGATTCCTGTCTTACCTGCTATTTTTCCTGTAGTCTCTCCCGTAAGAGCTCGGCACGCTTTACCTGCAGTCCGGCCTGATCCATCTCCGGCCATAAAGCCCGAATGTGGTAAGGATTACTGATAAAGATCAGCTTATTAACATCCTCCAGTGATAACGAGGGCAATAACTCTTCAGTCACACCCGTACGAAGCAGCGAAAGATTTAAGACTGCCTCTTTATGTGAAATCCTGCGGGCATTCTGTAAGAGCCCATAAGCTCTAAAGATATGATCCTCAAAAAAGATCCGCTTTTTTTCAACGATTTCCTTACGAAGCTTGCGCTCCTGACGAGCCAGGTTCTCCATCGCCACTTCGAGTCGCTGGATGATCTCCTCTTCACTAAGACCGGTGGTCAGCTGATTGGAGATTTGGAAAAAACTGCCCCAGCTTTCGGTGGACTCCCCATACATCCCGCGCACCACATAACCGGCCTTATGAAGATCCTTGGTCATCTGCTGCAAGAGCCCGGCTTCTGTAATCGCCGGTAAATGGACCATCACCGAGGCTCGCATGCCGGTTCCGAAATTGGATGGACAGGAGGTAAAGAAACCCAGTTCACTGTCAAAGGCATAGCGGTCGGCTCGGGCAAAGATCTCATCATAGGCAATCGCTTTTTCAAGGGCTCCGCTAAAATCAAGACCGCTGCTATAGGCCTGGATTCGCAGATGATCCTCTTCGTTGACCATAATGCTCACATCGTTCTTCTTAGTAAGAATCAGCGCCGAATGCTCATTTTTTAGAGCCAGCTCTTTACTGATTAATTGTTTTTCAAAGAGCGCCATTTTAAGTTCTTCCGGGAACAGGCGAAGATCAAAAAAGTACAGATCACCCTGCTCAAGCATCACCGACTGGATCTTTTTAATCAGATCCTCACGCTGCTCATCGGTTATTTTCTCCGGAAACAAAAAGTCGTTGTAATTTCTGGCCAGACGTACCCGGGTGCTAAGCACCACATCGGCATAATGGCCGCTTCCCTTTGTCCAGTAACTCTCTTCCTTTTTAGCCATATCCCATAACACTTGTTCCATCATGATGACCGCCTGCTTTCTGCTTCTTTTAAGAGATCCCGAAAGACGGCTGCATCTTCATAGCGCTCATCGGCAATCGCTGCATCAAGCTTAACTTGTATCTCTTCGACATTGATCTGCACCTGGTCAGCCAAAGCCTCCGGCACTCGGCCGGAAAACTGATAGCGACCCTGGATATGCTGAAGGATCGTTTCAAGATCGGCGCGGAAGGTATCCACACACTGACTGCAGCCAATCTTACCGTTTTGGTAGAGTTCAGTGCGGCTAAGGCCACAACCGGGGCAGGTAAGCCCGTCTTCCGGCGGGTTCATTCCGGAATTTCCTCTTTTATTCGGAGCATGCATCATGCTGTCCGGATTCATAAGATTATGAATCATTTTTAATAAATCATCTTTATCTCCATAGTAGTAATAGAACATATATGACCCTCCTCTGCAGATCCTTTGTTTTGCATCTCTTTAAAATTTCATTACCGCATTTAAGACTTCACGAAACATATTTTCCCGGATCAGCCCGGCTTCCTTATCCGGCAAGTGCGAAAGCGCCGGTGTCCCAAAGACACTCTTTAATAGCTGGCTTTCCCTTTTGGTTAGAAAATCTTCTTCGAAAAGTCTTTCAAAAA
Organism: Clostridia bacterium; assembly: GCA_007123515.1. Classification (GTDB taxonomy): domain Bacteria; phylum Bacillota; class Peptococcia; order Peptococcales; family SKKY01; genus SKKY01. Next base: position 6,101 of record SKKY01000164.1, on the reverse strand, counting down.
TCGTATCGTAATTATCATAATGAAACTGTCCGTCTATCTGATACTTCCCCATTTTTTGCTGTAATCCCAAATCAAGTTTTTTTATTCTTACAAAACCGCCGCCCCCGCGACGCGTTTCAATCACATAGCCACGATCCGTCGTAAAACGGGTACTTAAGACATAATTAATCTGCGACGGGACACATTCAAAATATTCCGCCAGCGCATTCCGCTGAACCTCTATCATATTACCCTCCGCCTCACGTAACAACAGCTTCAGATATATTTCAATCTTCTTAGAAATCGTAGACATCATAAACCTCCCACAAACAAAAGATCCCTGACCTTACTTGACCTTCTTAAGTAAATATATCAGAAAGCAAGACAAAGGTCAATAAAAGTCAGAAAAATATCCAAGACCTGTCCCTCCCCGGTATACCAAAGGGGACGTTTCCCTCTGGTATACCAGAGGGAAACGTCCCCAAAAGATTCATTCTATAATTCTAATGCTTTTTTGATGTCTTCGACTCTGTCTGTTTTTTCCCACGGAAGGTCGATGTCGGTGCGTCCGAAGTGTCCGTAGGCAGCTGTCTGTTTGTAGATCGGTCTTCTTAGGTCTAAGGTTTTAATAATCGCTGCCGGGCGAAGGTCAAAGAGCTCGTTTACGATCTCGGTGATCTTCGCATCGTCGGCTTTTCCGGTTCCGAAGGTATCTACAGAAATGGATACCGGTCTCGCTACCCCGATTGCATAGGCCAGCTGGATTTCCACCTTGTCGGCGGCACCGGCGGCTACCAGGTTTTTAGCCACATATCTGGCTGCATAGGTTGCCGAACGGTCTACCTTGGTGCAATCTTTCCCGGAGAAGGCACCACCACCATGGCGGGCCATACCACCATAGGTATCTACGATAATCTTTCTTCCGGTTAACCCGGCATCACCCTGTGGTCCACCGATCACAAAGCGTCCGGTTGGGTTAATCAAGTACCTTGTATCTTCATCGACCAGTTCTTTAGGAAGAACCGGAAGAATTACCTTTTCAATCACATCTTTACGAATCTGTTCTAATGTCGCATCCGCTTTATGCTGGGAGGAAATGACCACTGTGTCAATTCTAACCGGCTTTCCGTCTTCATACTCCACCGTTACCTGTGATTTACCATCCGGTAACAGATAATCAATCTCACAGCTCTTACGAACATCGCTTAAGCGCTTTGTCAGCTTGTGAGCCAAAGAGATTGGAAGCGGCATTAATTCCTCAGTCTCATTAGTAGCATAACCAAACATCATTCCCTGATCCCCGGCACCAATCGCCTCTATCGCTGAGTCATCCATTTCACCTTCTCTTGCCTCTAAGGCCTTATCCACACCTAACGCAATATCAGCTGACTGCTCATCAATACTGGTTAACACCGAGCACGTCGCATAGTCAAAACCAAACTTCGCTCTGACATAGCCAATGTCTCTGACTGTCTCTCTGACAAGTCTTGGAATATCCACATAGGTATCTGTGGTAATCTCCCCACCCACAAGGACTAAGCCTGTGGTAATAAAGGTCTCGCAGGCCACTCTGGCCTCCGGATCCTTTTCCATAATAGCATCTAAGACAGCATCAGAAATCTGATCCGCCATTTTGTCCGGGTGTCCTTCAGTAACAGACTCGGACGTAAAAAGTTTACGCATCTATCTCATCCTTTCGTTTTTATATAATAAAGCTCTCTGGCTCCATGTGTTATATAACATGCGGCAGCTTTAGCCGCATTTCCAAATGCTATTATACAACAAAGCCAAAAAAGGTCAATCCTAAATTTTTAGTCAATAAAAAAAGAAGCCCATCACATTAGCGATGGACTCCATTGGTTACTACATGGAAAGCTTTTCTGCAAAGGAAAAAGGGATGAGGCCATTTCTTTCTGTACAACTATATGCCTCTTCATCGTGCATTTTATCCGATAATCTCCCGGGCATTCAAATGTCCCACTTCGGCAATAACAATATCTAAAATCTCAATGTCCTCAACAGTGAGTTCCTTGGTCTGAAAGCCATGTACCGGATTAAACTTATAGCCTATATGATCATACTCATAGAGCACTGTCTCATATTCAACGCCCTCTAAATCCATAATCTGTTCATATCCCGCTTTTCTCTATAGGCATCTTTCATGGCCAGACTATTTGCCTTGATCATATCTTCTGTTTCAAGATATTCATCTGCATTAGTACAATGTTCATAAGTCGCATCAAAGGATACGTCTTCTCCTTTAAACTCTTCATTATCCGTTAGGATAACCGTTTGCACGTCATGCTCTTCCATACAGATCAGGCATAATTTGTTTTCACTTTTAATGATTCTCATTTTTTTCACCTGCAAAAGTCAGTTTCTTTAGCCCTATCCTAGCACTCGCCATAAATACCGTCAATATTTTTGGTATCAATTGATACCCACCTGTGTTTTGGTCTTCTTAATTGACAACAAAACTTTAATGTAATACTATGTATTACAAAGGAGGTTATCATGAGTGTCATAAGTTTAAGGTTAAATAAAGAAGAAAAAGAGATGCTTGAAAAAGCCGCTAAGATTTATGGAATAGGGGTATCTTCCATGATTAAAAAACTTGTTTTTGAAGCTTTGGAAGATGAGTTCGACCTGCAAGTGATAGCAGACTATGAAAAGCAAAAAGAAGCCGGAACATTAAGTGTTCGCCCAATCGAAGAGCTTTGGAAAGAAACAGACTTAGGATGAAATTCAAACTACTAATTACCAAAGAATTCGATTCTCAATTCAAAATTCTAGATAAATCAGTTCAAAAGATCGTTTTTAAGTGGATCCATAATCATTTGATGGATACAGAAAACCCAATAGCTTATGGTAAACCTCTTAAAGCCAATCTCAAGGGATATTGGAGATATCGTATCGGTAACTATCGAATGATAACAGAAATTAAAGATGAAGAGCTGGTCATTGTCGCAATCAGCATCGCCCATAGAAACGACGTCTATTAAGCATGAATAAATTCTCATCTTAAATTCTTGTCTTATTAATTTCAGATGAGAATTTTTATTTTTAAGGCAGGATCAAGAAGTCTTTGAATGTTATACACTATACACACAATATATACTAAGGGGTGAGTCTCGTGAGCCAAACTATAAGAAAAAACATCACAATCAAGGAAGATGCTTATAAAGTCATAAATGAATACGCTAAAAAACAAGGGATTAGTTTTTCTGAAATGCTTTGGAAATCAGCGATCCAAAAAATTAATCAATCTGAGGAAATGGATCTTTTAAGCTTTTTGCAAGAAAATTGTAAATTTGTTTCGGAAGAAGAGCAAAAAGAACTAGATCATATGAATATCGATTTTTCTGATTGTTCCGGGAAGGAACTTTCAATCGATGAGTTACTATAGAATCAAGTATTGTAGTATCGAGCTATCTTTAGAGTCATAGAAGATAAAATACTAATTTTGTTTTTGATATGTAGTGGCGATATTTACAAAAAATAATCCCCATCCTTTAAGTTGTGTTTACTCTCACTCAAAATGGGGAATGATTATGGTTTTGTTAAATGCTTTCTAAGATCACGATATGCTTACTAATATCCCTAGAAGTTCCTCAGATTTTTCTAGTCCAAGTACCATGGTTTATCTCGCAAGGCTTTTCCCAGTGCCTGCTCAATCCTTTCATCCGTCTCTTCTTTCAATGATGCATAAAGAGATAGCAAGTCCACATGGTTACCATCAGAAAACTGTTTAGGATCATATTCCCATAGCTGAAGTTCCACCAGTTTTGCATCTTTAATGAGATCCCTATTCTTAATAATCTGTATCCCTTGCTTCTTATATTCTTCCTCTCCAATGGCTCTTACCGGATGATCGGGTGGATTGATCATTGATAATTCAGCTAATGCTTCTAGTCCGGCAGATAAGGCATCTTTCGGTACTGTCTTTGTGTAAACAGTTTTTCTTACAGGAGATTTCAAATAGTTACGTCCCTTAGTAAAATACTCCGGATCTGGAATCCTCTTATATTCTTTGCTGCGCCCTGTTTTTCCACCAACTGTATAAGTAATTAACTTTGCATGATACAGATCATTTAACGCTCTGGACGCTGTCATTTTGGTAAATCCCATCTTATCGGCAAACTCGGTCATATTCACCACTTCGTTTGCATGGTACAGGAAATACAGATACGCAAGTTGTGCAGAGGTCGTAAACTGCTTTACCTCTTTTCCAACTTGCTCTGGAGCCTTCTTTAAATCAAGCCCTAAAAAAGGCAAATACATCTGCCCATCTTCAATCACAAAAGAAATACGATTTTCAATAAGGCTTTTCCTCCTATATCTTGTCATTTCTTTATAGAATAAAACAACCGGAAGATTTGTTAGCACTTTAATTTGCTTTCTATGCTTTTGGAGTGCATCAATACCAGGTCCTGGCTCCAACACTTCCATTAAGATACATTGTCTTTTAAGAATCGTCATCTCATAAAAGTTGTACTGATTTCTCAAAAGGACCGGGAATAAGCCTTTTTCAGGCCAGGGTGTTATGGTAACCCGTTCATCAATATTCTCTTTTAAATACGTTGTTATAGACATAACCACATAAATCAACCCCTAATATATCACTATTATTTATAATATACCATTTTTATTGTTATATTGTAAACGAATATGTTATATTAAGGTTTATTCTTACGTATATCATTTTATCCGATAACTTAGCGTCCCTTATTCCCGGCCACTAAGCCCAGGAAGACCCAGAAGATATAGGCAACGGAGACTACGATTTTATGTTTAAATACTCTAGAATATCTGCTAGCCTCGTTACCTTTTCTAATGTATCCCTCACAAATCCCATCTCTTCAGCTTTTTTCCCTAAATATATAATGTCGTAATTAGACAAGTATATCGACCCCTTGATCCGCTATTGCAAATAGCCCTTCCGGTACCATCAGTTCCCATTCACTGTTATAGAAGCTGTCACCCTTTGCTTCACTTACGAGGTACCGTCTGCTTTTTCCTATTTTACCTTTGCAATATACTATGAACTCCTTCGATACCTGAAGCTCTTTTCTATAATGATCAAGTAGGTATCCTACCCGTTGATATAGGCCCTGGGTATTGTATATATCAAGATACCGCTTTAGTTTCTTTTCATCCAAGTATTGGATTCCTTCCAAGCAGTTCAACAATTCTTCAAAGCCACCTATTTTATTGAAATCCCTTATGCTGTCAACAACTGTCCGTTCCATATCAGTTATTCTAACCCCGGTGGTGTTCTTTGCTTCAAAAACACCCTCACTCATCCTAGATGCCACATATTTATAAGTTACATGATCATATTCAAAGTGATTGAACTTTGTTTCAGATGAAACATACACTTCATAGAACACTTGATTTGCCAGCCCATAATACTCAAACGCACTATGATGAGAGATATATGCAGTGTTGGTGATGGCGCAAGCGATTTGATACCGAGTTGCTACAAGCTGCCCTGTTGTTGGATTTACAACAGAATAGATATTCTTTCTGACCTTCCTAACCCGGTCTCTTTTCATCAAACGATCTAGCTGAGTATACGCTGTCTTCTCATTACCTACAAGCTTCTTCACATCTTCGATTGTAAAAACCGGATACTTCGCCAGTTCAGTCAACACATCCACTTATCTCACCTCTCTTTTTAATTTTGTCATTATTTTCTTCACTTTTGAAGAATAACATTCCGTTTTTAAAAAATTAAACCAAGAACTCTTTTGATGTTTTTTGTTGGCATAAAAATGTCATTGGGCGGAATGAGTCCATTATCCGATAAATTAGCGCCCCCTATTTCCAGCCACCAGACCAAGGAAGACCCAGAAGATATAGGCAACGGAGACTACGCTAATGTTAAAAAAGGCCTGTCCCAGGTATCCTCCTACGGCAGCCAATAAGGGTATCAGGTACACATTATCCCGGAATCTTTGTAATCCTTTTTTTATAGCCAGTCCGACAAAAGCAAGGTAGGCTAGTAAAGAAGGGATCCCGGAGGTAACGGCAATATGTAAATATTCATTATGGGCTTTATCGACAATTCTTGCTGAACCAAACATATCGATTACCTGCTGACTGAAGTAAGTATCAAAGGC
>SKKY01000180.1 GCA_007123515.1 Clostridia bacterium | reverse complement strand
TTTTTCATGCCTCTGATACCTGTTTTTACATACACACTACCTTCAGCAGTAATATGTCCGCCTTCTACAATTCCCTGAATATGAACATCACCACCAGAGTTGATTGTAAATCCGTTTTTCAGATTTCCTTTAACAATTACATTGCCTAGAAACTCAATATTTCCGGTATCAAAATCAACATCACCATTAATTTCAAAAACAGGTAAGACTGATAATCTGTTTCTGGCCGTAGATAGCATACCATCTATTGAAGCGATAGCTTTTAATCCGTCACTGCTGTGTTCTATATTTTTACCGACAGGTAACTTTTTATTTTTTCCATTGATAGCCGGAATGGTTTTTCCTTTTACGGTACTGCCGGGAACCCCTGCTGTCGGAGGGATCTTTTCTACGATAACCTGTCCTTTGGTTATATTTTCTATCACGCTTGTATTATAATAGTCTGCTCGGCCATCCTCTAAAAGCTTAGGCTTTACTGGACCTTTATTTTCAAAATTATTTATAATTTTTGCATCTTCACCGTTTACAGCATCTTTTGTTGATGCGATAAGTTCATCATACATGGGTTTCATTATCTCTCTATACTTAATTAAAGTAACCTCCATAATCCCATGAGTGATACCTTGTTTTGATAATTCAGATTGGATATTTTCTGCTTTTGGTAATTCTCCGTTTACAATATCCGGATATGTAGTGACATAGGCTTCTATCATTTTCTTATTATAGGTGATTTCTACCTTTGGTTCCGTATCGATTTTCTCTATATCGCCGACCGACAATTCATTAACAGTCCCATCTGCCCAAACATTAATGGATGAAGTATCAAGTTTTATGTTCCTGATTCTGACTTCTCTGGTAAAAGATGTTATCAATTCCTCTTTATCACTGACCGGCTCATTTTTTGCTGCACTTATCAGATCACCTTCGATAATCCATCTGTATAATCTCACGATATATCCTCCTGCTTATTTAGCATAATAGTGAAGAGCACCTTTTAGCTTTAATATTGCTTTTTTATGAATTTGTGAAATTCTGCCTTCAGAAAGTTCAAGAACCCTGGCCACTTCTTTTGTTGTCAACTCTTCAAAATACAATAATGTAATCACAAGTTTTTCTTTATCATTAAGCGTTTTGATTTTTTCAAGAAGAAGATCTTTAAGCTCATTTTTTTCAAGTATAACATCCGGGAGAGGTTCTTTTTCATCGGCTAAAAAATCCTTAAGAACAAACGTGTCTTCATTTTTTGATTCTAAAGAATTCTCTAATGAATATATCGTTAATGCTGAAGCATCATTTAGGTTTTTATGATAAGTTTCTGAATCAATATTTAAAAATTCAGTAATTTCTTCTTCTGTTGGTTCTCTGCCATACTCCCGTAAAAGAGTATGATAAGCACTTTCCATTTTTTTAGCTTTTCTTCTTAATGCTTGTGGAGCCCAATCCATCTTTCTTAAGCCATCATAAATCGCACCTCTGATTCGCAGGGAAGCGTAAGCTTCAAATACTACGTTTTTTGAGGGATCAAATCGGTCTATGGCATCGATAAGTCCAAAGGTACCATAAGAAATTAAATCATCCACCTCAACGGTATTCGGAAGGCTCTGATATATTTTATAAGCATGGGTCTTTACAAGAGCCACGTAATGAATGATAATTCTCTCTCTTGTTTCATTATTTTTTTTTTTGAAATAATTCTCCCATAACTTATTAATGTCTTCCATATCTAAATTACCTTCACCCCGGTTTTTATAGACTTAACATGCAAACTGCCACTTTCGGCAAAGAATTCAATTGTTCTGCCGTAATTATGTCCGGTATCTTCTGAAACCACTCTGACTCCATGTTTGGCCAGTTGATTTTTAACAGCTGAAACATTTCTGTCACCAATCTTCATGATATCGCTGGCATTAGTCGAAGTAAACATCTGCGCACCACCGGCAATTTTTGCCTGAATTTTTAATTTTGAGGCTCCGGCTCTTTCCATGGCAGAAACCAGGTCATCAATACCCGTATCAGCAAATTTATAACGGTTTATATTGTTCTTAGAATTAGTGCTGTCCGGCAGCATAATGTGAGCCATACCGGCAATCTTTTTAGTGCCGTCATAGAGACATACCCCTACACAGGATCCTAAACCAATGGTAAGGATAGATTCATTCTTATGACAAACAGCTGCTTCAGCTATTCCGACTTTATGTTGGGTCATTATGATACTCCCAATCTCTCTAGAATTTTAAATAGTGAATCAGGTTCAGGCAATAAAAAGAAATGGCCCTTTACCTCAATATCCGCTTCTAAAAAAACACTTTCAATTACAAAAGCATAATCACTGACTTCTCCATACATCTGAAGAACATTACCGATAATCGCACCAGACATGTCATAGGCCAGTGCAGGTACGGAAGCTTCAAAAACAAGATTAGTAAACATGCCTAAAGAATTCAAGTAGGCCCCTGACAGGATATTTGTTACTTCTTTGACAACAGATTCACTCATCTCATCAAAGTCTTCTATACTATTGATTTCTTTACCAATAAGAATTTGCATAAACAAAGATACACTTTTTTCCGGAATGGCAAAAAGTATACTCATTGGTGCTTCACCATAAACCTCAAGAAAGCCTCCAGCCACAAGAGAATCAGCGCCACCCATGATTTCCACCACTTCATTAAAAGGTAATATCTCTATTTTGGGAACTGTCATATCTATTCTTTTATTAAGAAGTGTCGATAAAGCTGTTGCAGCATTCCCGGCGCCTACGTTACCGATTTCTTTTAGTGCATCAAGCTGTATTTCATTTAAATCTTCAAATTTCATAAGAATCTCCTTTAGTCCAATTTTATATCTTCCTGATCCACTATTGTAAGAATCTGGTCTAATTTCAGTAAAATCAACAGTCTCCCATTGTATTTGCCTACTCCATCAACATATTTCTTTTCTACTGAATCAATCAGGTTTGGCTCTTCGACATCAGATTCTCTAATACGGATTACCTCTGTCACTTTATCGACAATAATGCCAAATTTATTCTCATCAACGGTAATAATTATGATTCTGGTGTTATCATCATCCGGTGCTTCTTCATTTTTGAATTTTTTTCTGATATTTAATATAGGGATCACGTTTCCACGCAAATTGATGACACCCTTTACAAATTCTGAAGACTTTGGTACCCGGGTTATCTTAGTCAATTTCAGTATTTCAGTCACCGATAAAATATCGACTCCATATTCTTCATCACCTAGCATAAAACCAACAATTTGAAGTTCTTTCAAAATAGTTCCCCCTATCATATAATTCTTTTATAAGCATTGCGAATTTCAGTAGCTATCGTATCTAGAGGTGCCTTAATATCAACAGCATTTGCCTCTACAGCAGCTTTAGGCATTCCATAAACAACACAAGTTTCTTCAGACTCAGCTATGGTAATTGCCCCTTGTCTGTTTAATTCTACCATACCATCTCTACCATCATAACCCATTCCCGTTAATATTACCGCTATTATTTTAGAAAAATTGTATTTTGCAGCGGATTGAAAAAGATAATCCACAGAGGGTCGATGTCCGTTTACGGGCTCATCTTTTGTCAGGGTTATGACTGGTTTACCATTAAGAAGTTTAACGCCCATTTGTAGTCCTCCGGGAGCCAGGTAAGCAGTTGCCGGAACAAGGATGTCTCCATCCTCTGCTTCTTTTACTTTAAATTTTGATGTTCCGTCAAGTCTTGCGGCTAAGGATTTGGTAAAAGTTGCAGGCATATGCTGAACAATCAGAATAGGTGCCTGTATGTTCCCGTCAAGCTGATCCATAATGGTATGCAATGCTCTCGGGCCACCGGTAGAAGTACCGATAAGAATCAGTGGAAATAAAATCCTGGTTTTCGAGGTGCGTTCATCAGCTGAGATCGTCGGAGTTTCTTTTCTGATTGTATGGTATTCCGTAACTTCCTGTATTGCTGTTGTGGCTCTTGGTTTTGATTGGCTCGCAATCCTAACTTTATCAATAATATGTTGTCTGATCTCCTCCATTTTAAGAGAAATCGATCCGCCTGGTTTGGCTATAAATTCAACCGCTCCTAATTCAAGAGCTTTAAGAGTAACATCAGCCCCTTCTTTTGTCAGACTGCTGACCATTACTACCGGCGTCGGATGTTTGGACATAATTTCCTGTAATGCCTGGATGCCATCTTTTATTGGCATTTCGACATCCATGGTTATAACGTCCGGTCGAAGTCTACCTGTTTTTTCAACAGCATCATCACCATTTCTGGCAGTATCCACAACTTCAAATTCCGACACAGAATTTAATATATCAGAAATTACCTTTCTCATAAATGACGAGTCATCTACGACTAATATTTTTATTTTTCCCATGACTAGATCCTCTCCTGAACAAGCGATAAACTGATTATTTCCGTAAATATGAAGTAAATCTTGAAAAATAATCTTTTATGCCTTTGTTAACTTTTTTTTCATAGTTAATATCAAGCATTTTTGCAGCAATTGCGTAGATATCTGCTGCTGCCTCAGAATCAGGGTGAACAATAGTAAAAGGTTCTTGTTTCTTAACTGCATCAACCACCATTTTATCATCTTTTATAAATCCAAGAACTGATAAATCACAACCTTCTAAGAAACGATCTACTACGATTTGTATCTTTTTTCCCGTTATATCGCCTTCTTCAGTTG
>SKKY01000035.1 GCA_007123515.1 Clostridia bacterium | reverse complement strand
AGTCATAAGGCTTTTTTTCCATTTTGAAAATGCCAAAACTCCTGCCTACTTTTTTAATTTCTGAAAAATTGCTCAGAACGCTAATAACATCCTCAATAAATTTATCCAGAATGATTTGTTGCTTTTCTAAACTACTACTTTCGAAAGTAGTCTTTAGGTGCTCATCAGCAAAAATTTCAAAATCAAATTCCTCCGGTTCCTGACCAAGCAAAAGGTCTCTGACACTTCCACCAACAAGGTACGCTGATGCATGAATTTCTCTTAATGATGAAACGATCCTATAAATTTCATCAGGAATTACAGCAGGATTCACTCTCTTTCACGACCCTTTCCGGAATCAGTTACTGTCATTAATTCAGGCGGATATAAGTTGAAAATTGTCTGGTTCTTCAAATATTCCTTATTAAAACGAAACGCCCATGTCTGAAGAACACTCAATGGTACAGAAAAAGGCACCTTGCTGTCTCTGAATTTTTCAAGCGTATCCAGAAAAAATACCTTTTCATCATTGTTTAGTTCATTAGAAAAGTATCCAAAAATATGCAGCAACATATTTATTTTAGTTTTATAAGAAGGTGTCTTTGAAAGAGCTTTCAGCAAATTTTCGTAGTACAGATCATAAACTTCTTCAGGTTTTTTCTTGTCTCGATTAGCGACCAGGTTCCCTAAATACTTTAATTGCGACTGATTGTACATCATTAATAGATATTTATTCCTACTATGGAAATCCACTAAATCTCTCATTTTTCTTATTCCACAAGCATCTTTAAATTTAGCGATAAGAAAAATCTTTGTTAGAAAGCTTTCTCTGATAGCAAAATTACTAAGTCTGGCTTCATCTTCAACCGGAAGCATATGATGCATTTCTGTTAGCTGTTTGCCAAAACGCCCCTGTGCCTTTTTGGTAACCACTGAAGATTTGCCGTAGGACTGATACACTTTGACTTCTCTAAGCCCGCAAGAAGGAGATTTGCTTTTAATAATCGCACCGTCTATGCCTTTAGTATTTTCTTTTAAAAACTTCTCTGAAAAAGTATCCATTGCTTCAGTATAGTCTTTACCATCTGCTGATCTGACAAGTCTCTGGTCATTTTCATTACCTATCAGGCGAAGGCTTTGTCTGGGACTTGGTAACCCAATTTCCATTTCTGCACAGACCGGAATAAAATCGACGTACTCTTTTAAATCTTCCACTAGTTTTGAATTAATCATCGAACCATCGTAACGGCAATGATCAAATTCGATACATTTGCTAACTAAAAGCTTTGGTCTTAAAAACGTCTGCATACATTTTCCTCCTATATTTTATACATTTCTAGTGCTTTTATTCTTTGTTCAGCGTGATCGACAATCGGATAAGGATACTCCGATCCCAGATGCACATTATATTTTTTTTGATCCGACTCTTTCATTTTCCATGGTTCATGGATAAATTTATCAGGAAGACCCGATAATTCGGGAACAAACTGCCTGATATAGGCACCACCTTTATCAAATTTCTTTGATTGAGTAACCGGATTGAAAATTCGAAAATATGGCTGAGCATCGGCTCCGGTAGATGCTGCCCATTGCCAACCGCCATTATTAACGATCCGATCGCCATCTGTTAGATAATGCATAAAGTGCTTTTCTCCTGTCTTCCAGTCAATCATCAGATCTTTTGTCAAAAAGGAAGCCACCGCCATCCTGAGTCGGTTATGCATGTACCCTTCGTCTATAAGCTGGCGCATACCTGCATCGATAAAAGGGTACCCGGTTTTGCCTTCTTTCCAAGCTTTTAATTTTTTCTTATCATTCTCCCAGTCAAGGCCATCAAACTTCTTTTTAAAAGCTCTGCTTAATATTTCCGGTTGATGAAAGTAAAGCTGGTAATAGAAATCTCTCCAGGCTAGTTGACGGATAAAAGGTTCGGAGATCTTTTTGCCTTTAGAATCCATGTTTTTTGCCTCAATAATCAGTCTTTCTACTGAAACAACCCCAAGATTGATATAGGCTGACAATTCTGATGTGCCTCGCAAATCCGGATAATCTCTGTCAGTCTGATAATTTTTTAACTTATTTTTAAAAAAATCTTTAATTCTTTTTTCTGCCTCAGAATATCCACTTTTCCTTTTTTTCTCTAACAATACATCTTTTTGTTCTCTATAGGCCATCCACTTTTTATAATAGGGCGTAAACACCTTATAGTAGGATTCTTCATTGGTCAGCACCTCTTCTGGCTCGGCTAATAAATAATTACCCCTTACTATCTCTGTTTTAGTGTTTATCGCCTCTATAAAGGTTTCCTCCTCAGAAATTTCCCACGGAAGGTACTGTTTCTGCATATAAATAATGTCAGGATCCAGCTCTTGTGCCAGCTCTTTGCCTTCCTTAATCAATGTTCCTTCGATCAAATGAAATACAAACCCTTTTTCTTCAGACTCTTTTTTTAACTCTTCTAGAATGACTTTTAAAAATGTTTTAAAGGCCTCTCCTCTGTACTCATTATCCAGATGGGAGTCATTCCAGAGGTAGACAAGGACCGGCTCAAAGCCGTCTTTTCTTATGCGGTTAAAAATTTTATTGTTTTGTAACCGCAAATCTTTTCGTAAAAAATATAACGCTTTTTTTGATTTCATATATTATCTTCTCTTCTTATTATTTTTATTTTGATACATTCTCTTATTAGCTCTTTCGATCATTTCTTCTAGGTTATCTTCTCCGATTTCACCTAAACGCGCAATCCCGGTGCTGATTTCAATCGGGAAAACTAAATCCCTGCTTTTTATGCCTATATCAACATGAATACGTTTTACAATAAAGTCTTCGGTCATTGTATCGGTATCCCTGAGCACAATTAAGAACTCATCACCACCATAACGTATAAAAAGACAATCTTTTTTAATGTTTTTATTAATGATACCCGCCACTACTTTAATCGCTTCATCACCTTTATTATGGCCGAATGTGTCATTGATTTCTTTTAAGTTATCAAGATCAACAAAAATCAATGTAATATTTTCATTTTTCAAGATCCCTTCATCAAAAAACAATTCCAGAAACTCCATACCGGCTGCACGGTTTAAAGCTCCTGTCATAGAATCTATTTTTGCTAAGTACCGTAACCTTTTTTCAAAATTTTTCTTTTCTGTAATATCTTCCAGAATGGCAATAAAATGACGAATCACGCCTCCTGTTATAATTGGAGTAATCTTTGCCAACTGCCAATATGTTTCTTTGTTTTTACGCCTGTTGTGGAGTTCTCCATGCCATTCTTTTCCCGACAGAATGGTGTCCCATAAGTTTTTAAATACATGTTTGGGAATCAGGCCTGAGCTTAGTATTCTTGGGTTTTGCCCAATCAGTTCACCCGTACGATATCCGCTTAATTCAGCAAATCTCCTGTTTACATATTCTATATTTCCATCGACATCTGTTATGATCACACTACTTGCCAAATGATCAAGAACTTTTTTACAATCAAACCCTGTGAGGATGTTTTCTTTTGTATCTTTGAAATGATAATTTTGTGTCTTAGATCCTCTGCCATTAGCTGAGTGAGGCCTCCGATTTTCCTTTTCTTCATTAATCCAGAAAAAATCTTTTAACAATAAACCTTCAAACTCTTTAATTCTAAGAGGGATAGAAAACAAATAGCCTTGTAGTAAATCGCAATCGAGCTCTTCTAAAAACATAAATTGGTCGATAGTTTCAACACCCTCGGCTACCACATCAATATTTAGGTCTTTAGCCAGCGTGACCACACTTTTTACCAAATGGGCATCAGTATCATAATTCAGCATTCCGGAAATAAAGGATCGATCAATTTTTATCTCTGATACATTCATATGCCTTAATTTAAGCATTGTTGAATATCCGGTTCCAAAATCATCAATACTAAACGAGATCCCCATTCTGTTTAATTTCAGAATCGTTTCCCCTAGCTGTTGCTCCTCTTCAAAGACATAGTTTTCTGTAATTTCAAGCATCAGCCTGGTAGGTTCAATATCATATTTTTTTACGACCTCATCTACAAATTCGGGAAATTTATACTGAAGGAGTTGTTTTCCGGAGATATTAACAGAGATAGGAATTTTTATATTTTTATATTCCCACATTTTTAATATCTGACAGGTTTGTTCTATAGCCCATTCTCCGATTTTTAAAATAAGGTTGCTTTTTTCAGCAACAACAATAAAATCACCCGGCATAACCACACCGAGATTTGGATGATTCCATCGGATTAAGGCTTCTGCCTTCACTATTTTTTGCTTAAAATTGTTGTATATAGGTTGTAAATACAGCTCAAATTCATTATTGATTAACGCATTATGAATGCCCGATTCAATCTCATATTCTTTTTTGACTTCGTCTTCTAATTCCTTAGAAAAAACAATTAAGTTATTTTCAGAACTTTCTTTAGCTTTATTTCTGGCTATACCGGCTTTTCTTAACAGACTTTCTTTAATAATTCCATCCTCCGGAAAAGAACTGATACCGGCTACATAATCAAGTTTATATACAATATCATTAATCACAGCACCGGAGGAAAGAAATAACATCATTTCTTTTGTCAGGCTGACACAGGTTTCTTTATCAATATCGATAAAAAGGATAATAAATTCATCATCTTTAAACCTAAATGGGATTATTTGTTTTGACTTTCTTCTTTGCATAATAAAATGATGGATCATGGTTACAAAATGTTGTAATACTTTATCTCCCACTTCAAATCCATGCACTTCATTTATTTT
>SKKY01000078.1 GCA_007123515.1 Clostridia bacterium | reverse complement strand
TGACGGCCAACTCTCTGGCACGCTGCATGACATCACCTAAAGCAATCAACGAATCCTCCGCCGTATTCATCCAGGCGGTGATCTCTGTGGCATTCTTCTGAAACTGCTCATTCTGCATGATCTTTGTCCGCATTCTAAGAGAAGTAATGCTGGCAGAAGGATCATCAGAGGGCTTATTCACCTTACGGCCTGTGGTCACCTGATTTTGCAGGTCCGACATCTTCCACATGCTCTGGTACATATTGTTTAACATATTATTGGATAATACCTTATTTGTAATTCTCATTTATATTGCCTCCTACAGGCCTACGCGACCAAGTCGGTTAACCAGAATATCAAGCATATCATCCACCGTGGTTAAAAACCTGGCCGATGCGTTATAGGCTTGCTGAAACTGGATCATATGTGTCATTTCTTCGTCTAGTGATACACCCATCACTTGTTCACGCTGGGTGGAAATCTGCCGGATTAAAAGCTCCTGGTTTCTGACCATGCTCTCTGAGTTTGAGGTGTTAATCCCGATATCACCAATCATCGAACGATAGTAATCATCAATGGATCCGCCTCTTAGAGCCTGATTATTGTTTTTAATCTGTGCGATCCGGATCGAATTCGAGCCATCACCTTCACCGTTTAGTGGGTCAGTGACCGGGGCAGAAGCCGCCGCTAATTTTGTGATGTCTGATATAACGACTGAATTGACTTCGATGTTTTTAGCGGTAAAGTCAGCCGTAGGCTCTTCTCCGTCGCCTAACTCTATTTGCGTATTGTCAACAATATCGGCTGAAGTTGCACCACGCATGTTTAAAAAGATTTTTGTGTCAAAGCCCGGTCCGACTGGAGATTCTTCTGCAAGTGCATTATTAATCAAATTTTGGAGATATCCTTCGCTGTACTCAGAGTCTGTCCAGTCGCCGGATAGGGTCAAAGTGTCAGTTGCATCGTTCCAGGTGGCTGTTGGCTCGGTAAGCGTATCATCGTTTTCAAACCTAAATGTCACATTATTTAATTCTGTTCCTTTGGTCTGGGCTGAGATAATCGGTTCTACTCCATTTGTCGCCGGTAGTCCTGGCCACACCTGATCGCCTTCGCCTTTCGCGAGCACTCCGACGCTTTCCCCACGGATCACGAAAAAGGGAATGCCGGTGTCGTCTTCTCCGTTTAAGCCAAAGCCTGTTTCATGAAAGGCATTGGTAAATTCAGCTAGCGCCTTTGCGACCTCATCGAGTTCTCCCATGTACTTGGTAACGGTTACATCCCGCGAATCCAAAAGAGATCGAATTTCTCCGCCCTTTATTAAAACCTTGGCGCCGTTATCCCACTTGACATCAAACATGCCGTCGGCTCTTGGTACGTTTTCCACTTTATTTGTGTTATTAATATAGACTAAGGCCTGTCCGCCAATAAAGATATTCGCCGAACCCCTTTGATCCTCTGATACTTCAATATCAACGATCTTTGACAGTTGTTCGACTAAGAGATCGCGCCGATCCCGGAAGTCGTTGGCCATTTTACCATCGGACTCGGAACGGATAATCTGCAGGTTCAGGCTCGCAATCCGATCAGCAATCGAGTTAATGTCTTCGACTTTGCTTTCAAGGTTGTAGCCAATGTCCTGTTTTAACAGGGACATCTGGTCGCTTAAGTAGTTAAAGTTATCGGTTAAGGTAATTCCTTTTTGGATCACCGTTGTCCGGATCGCGGAGCTTTCCGGGTTGATGGACAGATCCTGCCAGGAACCCCAAAATTCATCCATGGATGTTCTAAGGCTTGAATCCCTTGGCTCATTAAGGATTGACTCTATTTTGGAGTAAACATCAAAGTTTAAATCCCAGTAGCCTTTATTATTGATTTCATTTTTGTATTGCTGGTCTAAAAATTTATCTCTGACGCGTTCGACGTTAATGACTTCCACGCCGCTGCCTACATAGCCGCTGGCAGAGTACATCGGCTGCCCGGTGACCATCACCGATCTTTGCCGGGAGAATCCTTCGGTATTGGCGTTTGCGATATTGTGTCCGGTTACATCAAGCGCTCTTTGCTGAGCCGATACGCCCTTATACCCGAGATTAAGCCCAAAAAAAGATGATCTGATCATCGAGTGTTGCCTCCTTCTATCGTTACCTGCTTAGATTTTTTTATCAAACAGATGTTTATTCTTCGATACATTGTTGCCTTTTTCCTTGCTATAGCTGCCCGGTTCTTCGTTACCGGCAATCGTATTAATCGTTACGTTAACCATTCTAAGAGCCTGTTTAAGTAATTCGGCATTTTCATTATTAATGGTCTTTAGCCGGGCAAGGGTCTCCATCAGAGCCTTTGTTTCGATATCGGTCTGCTCCTGAATGTCTTGGCTAAAGCGCAGCTTGAGTTCTTCTAAGGTCAGCTGAAGAGCATCCTCCCCATAGATCTCCGGATGCTTTTCGATGTGTTCAATTCGTTTGTTTTCTATCGCTGCGGCCTCAGTTATTAGCTGCTCTTCTTCTTTGTTTAGGGCTTCTATGGTTTGCAGGTCATTTTGAATGATCGCCTGTTGTTTGTTTTCGGCTTTTTCAAGCAGTTGCTGATAGTATTCATTTTGTTCCCTGATATAGGAAAGTATTGTTTTCATTACAAGTGTCCTCTTTTCCGGTTTAGAAAGATCGTTTGTCTCTTGACATGCTCTCTATCAGCTTATCCACCACTTGTTCATCATCAATTTTATATTCATCGTTGGCGATGGCTTGCTTGATGGCATTGACTTTATCTTCACGGATCTCCGGCGCTTTTTTGGCAGCCTGAAATACCGCACTAAATGTTTTAGCCTCGCCAGAGACATTCATTGCGTCATTTTCGCTTTTGCCTTTTTGCACGTCTTTTGGGTTTTGCACTTTGGCCTGTTTGGTATAGGTTTGCAGTACGCCTGGCAAATTGTTAATTTTCATGATTGTTCCTTCCCTTCAATAAAGTGAAACTCAATTCAGATGGTGTTTTACTCCATCTGAATGCTAGTTGAACTAATCCAGGGACTTAGTGCCACTTATCCCACTAAAAGAAGAGGGGGGGTTAGTGGCAGTTAGTCATCGGATAAAAAATGCCTTACCTAGTGTATCGGTAAGGGCATTAGATTATTTAGTCTTTTTTATTTATTCTTCTTATTTCTTATCTATTCTTGTGTGCATTCTTACACCTCTGCGCTGACGCTCGGCTTCGCTCAGTTCCTGGCTGGCTCTGGATAGTTCATCGACTAATCCTTTGCCACAAGGTCCGCACTGACGACCAGAGTAAATGGCGGTTCCGCACTTTTCGCATTTTAAGGGGGCATCTCTAAAGAGTTTTGATTCCAGACGCCCTTCTTCGATCCAGCGAATGATTTTTTCTTCTTCAATATCTGTGGCTTCGCTTAGCTCGAGGATTGATACGTTTGGGTGATCACGCAGGTATTTGCGGACGACTTGAAATTCTTCCTCGGCTTCTTTGACACATACCGGACAAAGGTTGGTTCTTATAAAATTAAACAAACGTCCGCATTCCGGACAGTTTTTTACTTCCATGGTTTATCATCCTTCTCTCTGTTTTTCGATACTTCCGGGTTTCCGGCAGCAATGGTCACGCTAAAAACCTTCTGCACTCCGCCGGCTAAGAGTGTACTTGCAGCCTCCTGAAGGGTAGCACTGGTGGTTAACACATCATCCACGAGAAGTATTGTCTTGTTTGCTATATATTGTACCCAATGCTTATTGATATGAAAAGCGTTTTTTAGGTTTTGGCGGCGCTTTTGGTTACCGAGTCCTACTTGGTGGGGCGTGTGGTGCGGGCGAAGCAGAAGATCCGGGAGATGCTCGGCAGAGAGGATGCCGGCGACTTCCTTTGAGAGGACTTCGGCGTGGTTATAGCCTTTTTGCCGTTTGCGGGCCGGGCTCATCGGGATCGGGACTACAATGGCAGACAGCGTATCGGTAAGCAGTGTCGGATTCTTAGACAACTCCTGAAAGATCAGAAGGCTCAGGGGTTTGGCTAGGTGCCCCTGGTAAAGATACTTGAATTGGGCGATGAGTTCTTCGGCTTCTGTCTGGTAGGGCAGTGGTGCTGTGTTTTTGATGTAGCCTTCCGGCCAGTGGTAGCAGGCCGGGCAGTAGATGCCGTGAACCGAAAAGGTTCCGCAGCGGGTGCATTGTCCGCTTTCTTTTTTATATCGTTCGATTCGGTTGCGGCAGTTCTGGCAACATCCGGGTGCTGGTAAGGTCTCGTTACAGAGAAGGCAGATTTTCGGGGTCGGATAGACGACTTCTAAAAGCGACTGTTTTAGTTCTTCAATTGTTTGGGGCATCTCCAAAATAATCATCTTCTATCAGCGTATTAAGGAAGGTAAGAAATTCGGCTTCTGTTTTTATGCTGTTAACCTGCGTTCTGATTTTTGCGGCTCTGGGCAGGTTTTTGGTGTACCAGGCAAAAAACTTACGGATTTCTTTAACGGCGATGGCCTCACCTTTGTGACTAATTAAAAGCTGTAGGTGTTTTTTTAGTAAGGTGAGTTTATTGACCGCTGTTGGCTCCTCATATGAATCGTTCGCTAAAGAGGCCTGAATTTCCTTAATTAAATAAAAATTTCCTAAAACTCCACGGGCCAGCATCACCCCGTCACAATCGGTCTGATCGCGCAAGGCATTAAAGTCGGAGGCAGTATAGACGTCCCCGGAGGCTATCACAGGGATGGTAATGGCTTTTTTAACTTCACCGATCTGGGACCAGTTCGAACGGCCGGTATACATCTGTGTTTTGGTTCGGGGGTGAAAGGCGATAAAGTCTGCGCCGGCATCCTCTATGCGTTTGGCAAAATCCAGATAATTCTGGTTCTCATCATCCCATCCGCTGCGAAATTTTACGGACACCGGGAGGTGAACGGCTTTTTTAACGGCTGAGACCAGCGAGGCGGCTAACGCCGGATCTTTCATCAGTGCTGATCCTTCGTTGTTTTTTATCACTTTTGGAACCGGACAACCCATGTTGATATCTATCGAAAAGGGCTTGGCGGTCTCTTGCACAAAGATGGCGGCCTCCGCTAAAACATCCGGCTCACTGCCAAAAAGCTGGATGGCAATCGGATTGACTTCGCCTGTCAGATCAAAAAGATCATAAGTTTTCTTGTTTTTATAGGTAATCGCTTTGGCGCTGACCATCTCAGAATAAAGAAGCCCTGCGCCGAATTCTCTTGCAATCAGGCGAAAGGCTTTATCTGTGATGCCCGCCATCGGAGCGACCACGATTGGATTTTCTTTAAGCAATGTTTGTATATCGTGCATGATGACCCCCTCTGGCTCTTTATCCCTTTGTAATATGGGGCTTATTTTTTTCGTAAATGATACGTAGACCTTCTAATGTCAGATATTTATCAACTTCCTGGATATACTTAGTGTCTTTGGCGATAAACTCGGCAATGCCACCGGTGGCTATGACTTTGGCATTATCCCAGCCCTGTTCATCTTTAATGCGCCAGATGATCTCATCGACAAGACCGGTGTAGCCATAGATCATGCCGGCTTGCATCGCACTGATCGTATTTTTCCCGATTACGGTTTTTGGTTTAATCAGCTCAATTTTAGGAAGCTTGGAGGTACGCTGAACCAGCGCTTCTAAAGAAATGTTCACACCCGGGGTAATCACACCGCCAAGGTATTCACCTTTTTCAGAAATCGCACAAAAGGTTGTCGCTGTCCCAAAGTCAACAATAATAAGCGGTCCGCCATATTTTTCAAGCCCGGCCACCGCATTAACAATACGGTCAGCTCCGACCTCCCGCGGGTTTTCATACAGAATCGGGATGCCAGTTTTAATTCCGGGGCCGATCACAATCGGATCAACATTAAAATATTTCCTCGACATCTGCTCAAGTGAGCCCATGATCGGCGGAACAACAGATGAAAAGATCACCGCATCAATCTTAGACCGGTCAACATTGTGATGGATCAGCAGGTTATATAGCAGCATGCCGTACTCATCAGCCGTCTTCTGGCGATCCGTTGTAATCCTCCAGTTAATAATCAGCTTTTCGTCCTCATAAATTCCGATAACCATGTTGGTATTACCGATATCAAAAGCAAGTAACATACACATTCTCCTTTTAGTGGTCGTTGGGGACGTTTCCCTCTGGTATACCAGAGGGAAACGTCCCCAACAGATATTCAAAAATCAGGGACAACTCTTATTTTATTTCCAGTACATACCCTCTGCTTAAAGCCGGGTGGTATAGTTTTGTTAGGGATTGCCCTTGTTCTTCCGGTATAGGTAGTCTGGCAAATCCTTCGTTTTTTGCTCTGCGCAGAGGCAATTGTTTCATAATCTCTTCAGTGGAAAGCCCGGTAAAATCAATCGAGATTTCTGCAGAGGTTGTTTGCTCCAGGCTTTCTTGACGATGGTCTCTGTGGTAGAGCAGGTTTTCCATAATGATCCTTAACTCTGCACCTAGTTCTTTTAGCCCCCAGTGCTGGGCATACATCTTGGTCTGTAACATCCTGTAGTGTTTGGCGGTGCCGAGTAAAAGGACATTGCCGTATTCCTTCTTGGCATTAACAAAAAACTTATGCACCACTGCATCACCGCCAAGCGAGAGCAAATCCTGCTTGATGATGTTTCCTGCTGCAAAATACATATTCTCAATATAGATCGGGTAGATCTGGTTTTTTTCCGTCATAATCCGGATTCCATAAGGGTCCGATCCGGTTTTTTCCATCCACTCCAAAGAGTCCCAGATCCCCTCACCGCAATAAAATATAGTACATTCACGCTTCATTGTAAACACCTTTTTTCCGTAAGTTGCATCCATTATATCATACCCTTATACCGCGTAAAGAAGGAAAGAAAAGATTGAAAGATTGGTGAAAGATTGGGGACGTGTACTTCTGGTATACCAGAGGTACACGTCCCCAATCTTTCCAATCTTTCATTAAAATAAAACCCGGACAGGCTCTCTGGCTTATCCGGGTCAGTATTGTTTCTATTATAAATCCATGGCTTTTTTAATTTTAGTGGCCATGCCTTCGATGTTTGCGGAAGGAATCGCACAAATGGCGACGCGTAATCCTTTTTTCAAAGGGACTAAGAACAAGTTTTCTTCCGTTAACTTAGCTGCGACTGCTGGCGGATTGGCTGCCGGGACGGTCAGAAAGAATCCGGACTCGTACGGACAGGTTTCAAGTCCTACGGATTCTGCTTCTTCTAGGAAGATTCTGGCTCTGTTAGCGAGCCTTCTGCTGTATCCGGCGCGCTCTTCTTCGAGCTGAGCCATAAGCTCTTTGTCTTTCCAAAGAGTAATCAAGGCCATCTGACCAATTTTGGTACAGTTAGACCAGGTTCCACGACAGGAAAACTGGTTGGCTTCGTAGAATTCAGTGATGACGTCTTCTGAAGAACTAACTGCGATCATCGCTCCGGTACGGTATCCATACATCGTATAACTTTTTGACATACTAAAACCAATGATCACTAAAAAGTTTGGCGGTAAATCAGTGAACAGCTCAAAGAATTTTCGGCTTCCTTCCGGGGCAAAATCAATGTAGGCAATATCAATAAAGAGAATCAGATTTTTACCCGAATTCTCGGTTCTTTTTTTACCTTCTTCCACCACAGCCTGCCAGTCTTCATAGGTCATGCTAAATCCGGTCGGATTGTGTGCCGGTGAATTTAACAATACCAGTGCATTATCTTGTGTGGTAAATATTTCTTCCACTTTTTTGTACATATCCGCTGTGTCAAAATTTTTGTTTTCATCATAGAGTCTGAAGTTCGTCAGCTCTCTGCCCATTTCTGTAGCCATTGTTCTATATGGACCCCAGAACCAGTCGGACGTCAGAACTTTATCACCGGTATCGGTATAGTTCCAAATTGCATGGTGAATCCCTCCAGAGCCACCTGGTGTTGAAATCGCTTTAAAATGCATATCTTTTGGCTTATACTGAGCAAATGTCAGATCAATTGCCGCCTGCTGAAACTCAGGCATTCCGGCAATCGGTGCATACGATGCACTTTCTACAAATGATAAGTCTTTCATCACTTTCTCCACCGTCGGGAAAGTAACAAGCGATCCGTCTCTGTCTAGAAAGGCTCCGATGGATGCATTAATCACATTTTCCTTGCCAACAATCTTGGCTTTTTCATTAGCCGCCGTATTAACCGCAAAGATGATATCCTCTTCCTTCTTGCCAAATGAATGTTTCGCTAACATTGATACTTGATTCCCCATTATAATCCTCTCCATTGCTTATATATTTTTGATGACGAAAATACACATATTCATGATATTATATACTAAGTTTTCAGATTTTTCAGTAGAATTCTTATGTATACAATATTCTTTTAATAGACCTGTCTCTAAAAGGAATGCAGTTGGGGACGTTTCCCTCTGGTATACCAGAGGGAAACGTCCCCAACTAACCCCAACTAACCCAATTATTTTTTTTGGAAATGCTCTTGCTTTTATTTTGTCCTTGTTGTATTATTGTTGCAATTTACAAATCAATATTTATGTATGGCTATGATGAAGATAAGTATGGGTAAGGTTGTTTATTACAGAGATCCGATGGTTGCTGTGAATTCGGAATAAACGTTTACTTTCAGAAGCTACTTTGGAGTCATTTTGCTTTGAGTGGGTGCTGAAAAATGCACCAACTAGGGTGGTACCGCGGGAGTTACTTCTCGTCCCTTACTGGGATGGGGAGTTTTTTTATTGGTTTTTTTAAAGAGAGGGGATATTTTATATTATGAAAGATTTGAAAAGTTGTGTACTTGAGCTGCTTGAGCAAAACAGTCGTCTCCCGATTGAGGAAATGGCCTGTCTGCTAAATGCCAGTATGGAGGATGTGGCAGCGATCATCGACGAACTTGAAAATAGTCGTACGATATTAAAATATGCCACGATTATCGACTGGGAGAAAACTGCAACGGAGAAAACGAATGCACTGATTGAATTGACAGTGGCTCCGGAAAGAGAGTTTGGATTTGATAAGATTGCCGAACGAATTTATGGGTTCTCTGAAGTAAAGTCGCTGTACCTGATGAGCGGATCGTATGATCTGGCAGTTTTTGTGGAAGCTGAAAATTTTAAAGATATCTCATTGTTTGTTGCTGAAAAGCTTGCCCCGCTTAATGCTGTTAAAGGTACGAAAACGCACTTTATTATGAGAAAATACAAGGAACAGGGCGTTCCTTATAAGAGTGAAGATACTGTGAAAAGGTTGGTGGTTACCCCATGAGTACTGTTTTTGAAAAAGCGTTATGTAAAAGAATTAAAGAGACGCCTCCTTCGAAGATACGAAAATTCTTCGATCTGGTTGTCTCCACGCCGGGCGTTATTTCCCTGGGTGTCGGCGAGCCGGATTTCACTACACCCTGGCATATTCGTGAAGCCTCTTTTTACTCGCTGGAAAAAGGCTATACGACCTACACCAGCAATAAGGGGCTGATTGAACTGCGCCGTGCGATCAGCAAATATCTGACAAAATTTGATCTTGAGTATAATCCTGAAGATGAAGTACTTGTAACGATCGGCGTCAGTGAAGGGGTGGATCTTGCGATGCGTGCGCTTGTGGAAGAAGGCGACGAAATCCTGGTTCCGGATCCTTCCTATGTTAGCTATTCTCCGCTTATTGGCTTGGCCGGCGGAAAGGCTGTGCCACTAAAGACCAGCGGAAAAGACAATTTCAAACTAACACCGGAAAACCTGGAAGCTGCCATTACACCCAAAACAAAGGCGCTGATCCTGACTTTCCCAAATAATCCGACCGGTGCTATTTTAACCAAGCCGGAACTGGAAAAAATTGCAGAGATTGTGATCCGTCATGACCTGATTGTGATCTCTGATGAGATCTACGCCGAGTTAACCTATGATGACGTTCACACTTCGATTGCGAGCCTTCCAGGCATGTGGGAACGCACCATTTTGCTAAACGGTTTCTCTAAAGCCTATGCCATGACAGGCTGGAGAATCGGCTACGCCTGCGGACCGGAAACCATCATTTCCATGATGAACCGCATTCACCAGTACAGCATTCTT
The DNA here is from genome assembly GCA_007123515.1 of Clostridia bacterium. Taxonomy (GTDB): domain Bacteria; phylum Bacillota; class Peptococcia; order Peptococcales; family SKKY01; genus SKKY01. The sequence goes on along the minus strand of SKKY01000078.1, from coordinate 5,836 downwards.
TGTGCGCCGGTCACAGGGCAGCTAGCAGCGATTGAAGCCATCGAAAATGGCTATAAAGAAATGCGCGAAATGGTCATCTCCTATAACTACCGTCGCAATTCGATGGTCAGCGGCTTTAACCGGATTGGCCTTGACTGCGGGCTGCCACAAGGCGCCTTTTATGCCTTCCCGTCTATTAAGTCAACCGGCCTTAGCTCCGATGAATTTGCCGAAAAACTGCTGGTGGCTGAAAAAGTTGCCGTAGTTCCCGGCACCGCTTTTGGTGAAATGGGCGAAGGCTACATCCGCTGCTGTTACGCTTCGGCTTTAAGTGACATTAATGAGTCGATTAAACGAATGGAACGCTTTATGCAAAACCTTGACAAAGATACACAAAAAGTATCGAATCAATAATAGCCTTGCACACAAACGTGCCTTAACGGTGATTTTCTTCCCGTTAAGGCACTCTTTTTTTCTTTCCTATATAATTTCGACCCTGTTCCGACCGTTTTGCTTGGCCTTGTATAAAGCTTCATCGGCTTTTTTAACAATTTCATCATGATGCAATTGCTTATCCGGCGTCATAATAGCCACGCCGGCACTGATTGTTACATACTCCGAAATATCTGAAGTCTCATGGACAATCTTCAGGTTTTCGACCTTCTGTCTTAACTCTTCGGCCACCTGCAGGGCGCCTTCCTCTGTCGTATTAGAAAGAATGCAGGCGAACTCTTCTCCGCCCCAGCGAGCGACAAGATCCGTTCCTCTTTTTAAATGTTCCTGCAGCGCCTTGGCCACTTTCTTAAGGCAATCGTCCCCCTCAAGGTGTCCATATTTGTCGTTAAAATTCTTAAAAAAATCGATATCAAGCAACAGCAACGCTAGCGGCTCCTGGTAGCGATCACCCCGGCTCCATTCGGCCCGCAGGACTTCCTCAAATTTTCTTTTATTAGCAATTTCTGTTAATCCGTCACGCATGCTGTTGGCCTTCATCTGATCCCGAAGCTTTTTTAATTCAATATGATTCTTAATCCGGGCTTTTAAAATCGGAATGCTGTACGGCTTGGTGATATAATCAATCGCGCCCATACCCAATCCCCGCTCCTCGTCACCTTCTTTATTCAACGCCGTGACAAAGATAACCGGAATCCCTTTAGCCTCCGGCATTTCCTTTAGTTTGGCGCACACCTCATAGCCATCCATTTCCGGCATCATGATATCCAAAAGAATCAGATCCGGAACCGGCTTATTGGCTGCTACCTTTAAGGCCTCTTCGCCATTAGTGGCAATTTTTATCAGATAATCGTCCTTAAGTGCATTCCCAAGAACTTTAATATTGACCGGCGTATCATCAACGATTAAAACAACCGGTTTCTCAAGCTTATCCATCTCTATTTTTCTCCATTTTCTGAATAAGTTCTTCCAGACTTTTTTTAGCTTTTACATACTGATAGTTTTCCAGCTCGCCTACCACTCTCATAAATATACTATATAGCCTGGGGTTTGTCCTTAAAAAATATTTCGCCTGCATGACCAGCGCATCATCAACAAAAGAAGACTCACAAACTAATTGGTGGATCTTTTTTAGACTTTGATGAGCTGCATCACTGCTTTTTTCTATAATTTCATGAAAATGTTCCTGTGGCTCTAGTGATTTTTCTCTTCTCAGAAGCAGCCCGATCTCTTCTGTTACTTTATGATGCTCCGATCCCAGCCACGCGATACTAGCTTCGGGAATTAGATTATCTTTTGTCTCTTTTTCTGCATCAGCCGCTAGGTCAGCTATCGTTAACGCACCGATATTTAATGACATCCCCTTTAACGTATGTAAGTGAAACTGAAGTTCTTTGGAATCCTTTTTTTCAGACGATTCTTTAATTTTTTGAATCAGATCACCGGCGTACTCCTGATAACTTTTTAAAATATCAAGGTAAATTTTCTCATCCCCGCCCAGCTTTTTCAGGGCTTCATCATAATAGATTCGCTGGACATTTGGATTGTTCCCGTAATTTCCATGATGATTTTTCTGTTTCTTTAAGGGAATCCGCATAGTAAAAGTCGTTCCTTTATCCTGAAAGGTATCTGTGATTGATATGCTGCCTCCCATGTGTTCGAGCAAACCCTTAACCACAGGCAATCCAAGTCCGACCCCCCTGTACTTTCTGGCAACCGAGCCATCTTCTTGAAAAAACGGAACAAATACATTGCCCACCTTTTCCCTGCTAATTCCGATTCCGGTATCGGTCACCGTCACCACAATCTCTGAGGCTTCTTCCCTGTCGTTTTCTGCAGCCACCGAAATCTCAATCTTTCCTTCCGGTGTATATTTTACAGCATTACTGATCAGATGATTAAAAATTTTTCTAAGCTTTGCCTCATCAGCTACATAGATTTCCCGATACTCATCAGAAAATACCGTCTGAAATTCTATGTTTTTTTGATCCAGTTCATTTGCAAAAAACCGTTGTGCATCATTGATTATCCTGCGAAGATGAATCGGTTCTTCTGAATAGGTAACCTGATTCATGGTAATATCGGCAAAATCGAGAATGTCTGATATGACCTCCATCAATTCCTTAGCTGAACTTTGAATGTCATCAAGATAGAGCGAGAGTTCCGGCGTCTTTGTTTCATCAACCGTATTTTTAATCAAGTGCGTAAGGCCAACAATCGCATTCATAGGCGTTCTGATCTCGTGACTCATTGTTGATAAAAAAACACCCTTAGCGCGACTGGCACTTTCAGCCTGATCCAGGGCCTCTTTTATCGCTTCTTCTCTCTTGCGGTTCTCTGTGATATCCGCCGAAGCCCCCACAATATAGTAGACATCCCGTCCTTCAAAAACAGGCGTTAATTCTGTCATCCATGTCTTTGTACCACCAGGCAGGTGGACTTCTTCTTCATAACGAATCGTCTTTTTCTGATCGATGCAGTCCTTGAAATTTTTAGAAACCTTTGCACCTGCATTGGCTCCAAATAACTCTTCGGGAGTTTTTCCGGCAAGCATCTCCGGACTTAATCCGGTTTGTTCCTGATGAAAGCGATTGTTTCGGATATAGTAAAAGGTTTGCAAATCACCTTTTACTTCAGCCCTAACCAGAAAAATCGCATCGTTAGTGGCGTCAAATAAGGTCTGGTATTCTTTAAGAAGCCGCTCTCTTTCTTTGCTTCTTTTCTCCAGCTCCTGTTTATTAAGCTCCTGTTCGGTAATATCATAAAAAAGTGTGGCAAACCGGCTGTCTCCGACCTTAAAGGCTGACACAAGGTAATAGTTTCCATTATATGTTGCATAGACAATCGTTTTTAGTGGCTCGTTTTTTGCTACAACGGGGCCATAGCGGGCAATCAGCTCAGGGGCAGTCTCGGGGAAAAGTTCCCATACTCTTTTGCCTTTGATCTCTTCAGGGGCAAGGCCCATTAACTCTTTAAATCTTCGATTGCCTTCAAGAAATATATAATCAGAGGGATTGCCCTGTTCGTCGAAAAGCATTTCATGCAGGGCATAGGCCTCATGCATTTGCTCAAATAAGAGGCGGATATATGTATTCTTATCCTCAAGCTCGGCTTGCAGTCTTTCAAGTTCCGTTTTGCTCATCATATCCTCCCCAGAATTTTTCTCTTCTATAAGCATTTCTATTCAAATTACACGCTTCTTTTCTTTTAAAAATATTACCGGTGCAAAAAGAGTGTTTCTTTTATAACCTTCTAAATAAAAGAAACACTCCGTTATGATTTTCCTGATGTTTTTTCTGGCATATTCATTGGATTTAGAACCTTATGTCGTACGCTTTGTAAAGTGAAGCACATTTTCAGAAAGCATAAACAGCTCCTGGTATAATTTGCTCCAGAAGTACATCCCTCTTTGCCAGCTTCCGCGCAGATACATTTTTTCATCGAGTGACAGGTCCTGATTCTTCCTGATCTTTTCCTCAATAATTTCTATTTCTTCATGATCGTTGATCACCGTATCTAAAAATACGTACATCGAGCGAACCTGTTCTTCAGAAAGAACCGTCTGGAATTCCAATTCGATCAGCTTATTTGTCAACCAGTAGGTGGCAATTGTTTTTGCGAGGATCGTAACATACTTATAGTTAAAGACCACACAATGCTTATTGGCATAATCACGGATTTGCATGGCATAGCAAAGCGCAGCTTCCTGAGCCTTTTTATGATCTTCCGGAGAGACTTCTCCTACAATAATGGACTTTTTAAGCATCTCTGCAATTTGATTGACTTCTACTTTTAACTGATCATCGGGCTGCTTAAGGTAATGCTGCATTTCATCTAATGCAAAACCGGTTGTCGCCGCATTAACCAACCAGAAAAAGCCCTCTGAAGTAAAGAGGTTTTGACTAACATTACTATGTTCAGAGTCAGAAAATGTAATTCGCTGATCTAGGTTTACCTTCAATGGATTCACGTCCTTTTTTTCTCAATGGTAGCTATTTACCCAAAAATGCTTTTTGCTAACCAAAAAATCAACTATAATGGTAATCGAAGGACTCAAAAAAGTAAACCCTGCTTTTTACGGCTCAACTTTCCAGATCACCGTGCCTACCACAGCGTCTGATTCTTCCTCAACTTTCCCCTCCTTTTTGAAATCCAGAAGCCGGTTTCTGATTTTTTTGTGATCTTGTTCATCCAGAGTGTGTAAGATTTTTAATTTCTTTGTGTAACTTTCCAGCGCTTCATCAAAATCCTGTATGCCGGTCCATTTTCGTTCCGTATAGGTAACCTCCGGATAATAGCCCATATTCCACAAAATGTTAAATGTATAATAGATCTTATTTTCCAGAATTCCAGAGTCCTCTTCCTTTTTTCTGACGACTTCCAGCAGCGCATCTTCAATTTTATTCTGCCGTTTCACCCAGGCACTCAGATAACACCATCCCCGGCTGGCCTCACACATCTTCTTTAATGTCTCATAGTTATGAATCGCCGGTGACATCGAGGCAAAGACCAGGTCAAATCTTTTGGCCCATTGCTCTTTTTCCAGATCAATATCCGTCCAGTTCACCTTTTTAGTGATGAGATTGGTCAGCGAAAGCTCTTCGGCTCTGTTGTTGAGATGCTCGAGCATTTTCTCGGAAATATCGATGGCTGTGACCTTTTCTGCTTTTTTGGCCATCGGTATCGCGTGGGTTCCGGGTCCGCAGCCAATATCCAAAATATGGCTTGAGTAATTGATCAGTCCTTTTTCCTTTAGGCCACCGATCATCATTTCCGTAATCTTTTCTTTCGACACTACATTCTGGTTAAAGTTTCCGGCCCTGTCATTCCAGAAATCTTCACAGGCGGAAAAATCCATATTGGTCTTGCTCCACTGACGACTCCAGTAATCGAGCTCTCTTTTTTGCAGATGGCTTTGCACAATGACTACCTTCTTTCCTTTGATTATTTTTATTTCCTTATTTATACATAATTCGACCCATTCGCGGATCAGCCACTTTCTCCATCTCACGCCCAAACAAGGCCAGGGAGGTAACCAGTATGGTTAAAAACAACCAGGGATACAGCAGCCACCAGGTCCAGTATTCTGTAAAATAGATTCCTCGGAAGTTGACAGCATGATTAATGATCAGACCCCAGCTTCTAGATGCCGGGTCACCCAGCCCTAAAAAAGCTAAGGAAGCTTCGGTAACAATCGCCATACTGGCCAGCCGAATCATGCTGATGATCACCAGCGGAAACAGCTCCGGAATAAAATGTTTGCGCAGTATGTACCAGGTGCCGGCTCCATAGTGTTTAGCCATATTGATGTATGGCTGCTCTTTTAGCGACAAGGCCGAGGCCCGCACGATCCTGGCCGGAATCGACCACGAGAAAAGTGCCAGTACCAGAATGATGGTCCAGA
>SKKY01000018.1 GCA_007123515.1 Clostridia bacterium | reverse complement strand
GATTCACTTTGACCCAGCTTCAAAGAAAGAGGCTTTGCAAAAAATAGAAGAGCAAACGATGGATCCTGAGTTTTGGAACGATCAGGAACGAGCGCAGTCATTGATGCGCGATATGAGGATCTTAAAAGATGTTATCACTAAATATGAAGCACTGACAGAAGAGCTTGAAAATCTTGAGATCGCCAATGAATTAAGTGAAGAAGAAAAAGAATATGAAAAAGAAGTGAAGAAACTGATAAAGTCCCTTTTGATAAAAACCGATGCGATGGAAATTGAAACACTCCTTTCGGAGCCATACGATCAAAACAGTGCGATTGTAAGCATTCATCCCGGTGCCGGCGGAACAGAAAGCCAGGACTGGGCAGAGATGTTATACCGGATGTATCTTCGCTGGGCCGAACAAAATGGCTATAAATCGACTGTTTTAGATTATCTTTCCGGAGAAGAAGCCGGTGTTAAAAGCGCCACAATATTAATAGAAGGAAGTTTTGCTTTCGGATATCTAAAAGCCGAAAAGGGAGTGCATCGTTTGGTTCGGATTTCACCTTTTGACTCCTCTGGCAGAAGACATACCTCTTTTGCTGCCGTCGAAGTCATGCCTGAAGTGCCGGAAGATGATTCATCGATAGAGGTGGATGCAAAGGATTTAAAAGTTGAAACCTTCAGAGCCGGTGGAGCCGGTGGACAGCATATCAATACGACAGACTCGGCCGTACGAATCACACATTTGCCAACGAACACCGTTGTTCAGTGTCAAAATGAGAGATCACAGATAAAAAACAGGGCTACCGCCATGAAACTGCTAAAATCAAAACTTCTTGAACTACGGTTGAAGGTACAGGAAATAGAAATGTCTAAAATTCAGGGAGAACAGCAGGATATAGGCTGGGGAAGCCAGATCCGTTCCTATGTGTTCCATCCATACAATATGGTTAAAGATCACAGAACCAACTATGAAAAAGGAAATGTGAATGCTGTAATGGATGGAGAGATTAATGAATTTATTACTGCTTTTTTAAAAAAACAAGCCACCGGAGGAAAATAAATACCGGTGGCCTCTTTCTTTTATTGTGTTATGTTACTTCATTAGCGGTTGTTTTGTCAGTTCTTCATAAAATAAATTGACACGAACAAGGTAACGGGAAGGCAGTTCATCCCCCGCGGCTAAACGTCGGTTGACATAGTTTTCGCCGGCATTATAACCAATGAGGGCATATTCCAGGTTATTGTGAAAATTATCAAACAGATGGCTAAGAATATAGGTTCCCATATAAATGTTAGTCTCAATATCCGTTAAGGCCGACATGGATTTAGGAGCTGCGATGCCCATCGCTTTTGCCCAGGATGATGAATATCGAAAGCGGACTTGCATAAGACCGGTATCATCAAGAGCCCCACGTAATTTTGGCTTGAATTCAGATTCACAACCGATAATCGCTAAAATCAGCTCTAAAGGAACATCATATTTTTGCGATGCATCTTGTGCCGTCTGATAAATTTCTATCCGGGTCGCATCATCAAGTCCCGGATTGTATTTTTCAATCAGGTTTTGATAATTCAGGTAGGTCATAGTTAACGATGGAACTGTTAAATGTTTACCATTATTACCCGGAGATATTTCTGCCTCTTTGACGTCAAAATCTTCTTCCTGCTCTGTGTCTGCACTGGTTATAGTCGCACCACTGATTGAGCTGAAAGCCATCAAAAATGTAAAAGCGGCAGCGGCGACCTTTTTTCTCTTAAAATTTGTCAAACATATACCTCCTTTTTAAGAGTCTTAAGGACATGAAAGGCATTATAGTATAGTTTCGAAAAAAAAGCAAATAATAAAATGAGACTATTTTAGGATATTTTCAAAAAGTTTACCCTAAAATAGAGATTTCTAACAAAATATTTGTTAGAATGTATCAGATAAAACGAAACTATGTATGAATAGATGGGAGAATGAATAATGTCGGCAACAGAAGTAAAAGAACTAGAAACCATGGCGCAGAAAATTCGCTGCCATATTTTAAGAATGACAACCGCGGCAGGATCAGGACATCCGGGTGGATCGCTTTCGGCTGTAGAAATCCTGACGCATTTATATTTTAAGGAGATGAATGTTGATCCGAAAAATCCCTCCTGGGAAGACCGCGATCGTTTTGTCTTATCAAAAGGCCATGCAGCACCAGTTCTTTATGCAGCACTGGCTGAGAAAGGATTTTTTCCTGCTGAAGATCTGAAGACACTAAGAAAGATTGATTCATATCTGCAGGGACATCCTGATATGAAAAAAGTTCCCGGCGTGGAAATGTCCACAGGATCGTTAGGTACCGGTTTTTCAACAGCCGTTGGTATGGCAATGGCCTTAACGCTTGATAAAAAAGATAACTACGTCTATGCCCTGCTGGGAGACGGAGAAACACAGGAAGGGCAGGTCTGGGAAGCGGCAATGTCTGCGGCCCACTATAACCTCGGGAATCTGATTGCTTTTCTTGATAATAACGGACTGCAGATTGATGGAGATATTTCAGATGTCATGTGTCCGGAACCTTTCCCGGATAAATGGAAGGCCTTTAATTGGCAGGTGATCGAAATTGACGGTCATGATCTTAATGCGATTGCAGAAGCTGTAGCGGAAGCTAAAAAAGATACGGGCAGACCGGCGATGATTATTGCCAAAACTGTAAAAGGTAAAGGGGTATCCTACATGGAAAATGAAGCCGGATGGCACGGAAAATGCCCTTCACCTGATGAGATGGAAGCCGCTCTTTGTGAACTCGAATAATAGATAAAAATTGGGAGGAACTATGACTAAAATTGCGACAAGAGATGCTTATGGAAAAGCATTAGTCAGACTTGGTGAACATAATAAAAACATTGTTGTGCTGGATGCTGACTTATCCAAATCAACAAAAACCGCAGATTTCCAAAGTGCCTATCCGGAAAGATTTTTCAACCTGGGCATAGCCGAACAAAACTTAATGGGCGTGGCTGCCGGGTTTGCAGCAGCAGGAAAAATTCCTTTTGCCAGCACCTTTGCAGTTTTTGCAATTGGAAGAGCTTATGACCAGATCAGAAACACAATTGCCTATCCGATGCTTAATGTAAAAATAGCTGCCACACATGCCGGCCTGACTGTCGGCGAAGATGGCGGGTCACATCAGATGATAGAAGATATCGCACTGACAAGAGTGATTCCCGGGATGACAGTTATCGTCCCTGCGGATGCAACAGAAACCGAACAAGCCATAATGAAAGCCGCAGAATTTGAAGGACCGGTTTACATTCGACTTGGTCGTCCTGCTGTGCCTGTCATTTTTGGTGAAGATTATACCTTTGAGATCGGAAAGTCTGTTATAGTAAAAGAAGGTAAAGATGTTGCATTGTTTGCTACTGGTATTATGCTTTCTGAATCGATTGCTGCAGCTGAAGAACTTGCAGCTGAGGGGATCGATGCTGAAGTCATTAACATCAGCACGATTAAACCTTTAGATACAGATGGAATCATTAAAAGCGTAACCAAGACAGGTTGTTGTGTAACCTGTGAAGAACATAATATTATCGGGGGACTCGGAAGTGCCGTTGCAGAAGCCCTGGCAGAGAATCATCCGGTTCCGATGGAAAGAGTCGGAGTTAACGATACTTTTGGACGCTCTGGTTCACCGAATGAGCTGTTAGAAGCCTTTGGACTGACAAAAAAAGATATCGCAGAAAAGGCAAGGAAAGTACTTCAGAGAAAATAAACCTGAGAGGTGCCGTTGTGATTCAGTTTTTTAATGTAACGAAGCAATATAAAAATGGAAACGTTGCTCTGCATGATGTCAGTCTGGCCATTAAAAACGGAGAATTTGTGTTTTTAGTCGGTGCCAGTGGTGCCGGGAAGTCAACCTTCACCCATATGCTGATCAGAGAAATCTTGCCTACAGAAGGACAAATTCTTCTTGACGGGAAAAGCGTCGTTCGGATGAAAAACAGGGAAGTTCCTTTTCTGAGAAGAAAAGTTGGATTTGTTTTTCAGGATTACCAATTACTTCAGAAACGAACGGTTTCTGAAAATATTGCGTTTGCTCTTGAGGTCGTTGGCCTTGGGCAACAGGAGATTACCAAAAAAGTAAATGCTGTTATTGAGCTTGTCGGATTGGTGGGTCACGAGAAATCTTATCCGGAACAGCTTTCCGGAGGAGAGCAACAGCGTGTAGCCATTGCCCGTGCGATTGTCAATAATCCCCCACTGCTTGTGGCAGATGAGCCAACAGGAAATCTTGATCCCGAAACATCTCTTGAAATCATGAAAATCTTTAATACCATTAACAAATGGGGGACAACCGTTGTCATGGCTACTCACGACCGGGAAATGGTAAATCGTCTCAGAAAACGTGTCATACAATTAAGTTTCGGCGAAATTGTACGGGATGAAGAAAAAGGTGGATACTATAATGTTCGCTAATTATTTAAAGATATTTATTAGAGATGGATTTCGGTTTTTATGGAGAAATAAAGGAATTGCTTTTGCCTCAGTGATTGCACTGGCTGTGGCCTTAACCATTACTGGATTTACTGTGGTTTTTGTAAACTCCGGAAATCAGGTTGTGGAACATTTACAGTCACAGTTGGAGATCAATGCCTATGTATCACAGGATGTATCAAGGCTTGATGCGCTTGAGCTGAGTAAGGAAATAGAAAAAATGCCCGGATTTTCCGATCTGGAATTTGTATCAAGAGAAAAAGGGATTGTTCTTTTACAAGAACGATTTGGCACAGAGATGGATCTGGAGAGCACCCTTGGAGGAGTCAACCCTTTGCCGGATCACTATATTATCAGATCGACTTCTCCAGAGATGGTCGAACCACTTGTAACGGAACTTCGCAGACTGCCTCAGATTGAGAACATTGTTTATGGTAAAGAAATTGTGGATAATGTCTTATCCTTTACTTTCTGGGCAAGAAATCTGGGGATGTTTCTGATCTTTGGAGTCATGTTGGCAGCCATCTTTTTAATTATGATTACCATTCGGTTAACCGTGTATTCCCGAGCCCAGGAAATCCGGGTTATGAAATTTGTCGGCGCAACGAACTGGTATATTATTTTACCCTTCTTTATTGAAGGGCTGATGATCGGACTTTTTGGCGGACTGATCGCTGCCGGTATAACATTTGCCGGATATCAGAATGTTATGGAGTACGTTCTTTTAAACATCGCATTTATTCCACTCGAGTATGATTATCCGAGGCTCTATATGACGCTAGGATCCATTGTTGGCGGCGGCATATTTATTGGAGCGTTAGGAAGTCTGATGGCGACAAGAAAATATCTGAAGGTCTAAAATTTTTTAAAAGCAGAGAAGGTTGAAAATCTTGCTAAAAAAAACAGCAAAAGTATTAATGGCTATTATTATTATCTTCTGTCTGGTTTTTACAACCGTAAGCCTGGCAGTAGTAGCAACAAATTTTAATAATATCGGACACTTTGTCCAGAGCGTGGTTCTGATTGATAAGTTTTTCCTCTGGCCCACCGAAAGGGAAACCATGATTGAAGGGATGATTCATGGGGTTGTCGGTAGCCTTGATGATCGGTACTCCCGATATCTGCCGCCTGAACGCTATCAGGAATTCAGGGAATCCTTTAGCGGAACCTATGGAGGCATCGGCATTTATGCTGATTTCGTTGATGATGCCGTAATTGTGGTATCCACTATGCCAGATTCGCCCGGAGAAGAGGCCGGGCTTCAGGAAAATGATGCGATTATTGGTGTAGACGGAGAAAATGTAACCGGGATGAGCATCAATGATATTATTGATATGATTCGAGGTGAAGCCGGGACGGAAGTCGTATTGACCATTCGTCGGGGTGAGCAGGAAGTGTTTGATGTGAGCATCACCAGAGAACAAATCGATTCACCGACCATTCGTGCAGAAATGCTCGAAGAAGCACCTGAGATTGGGTATCTTAGAATTTCTGTGTTTACACAAAGAACATTTGACGAGTTTGCCGAGAAAATGAATGAATTATTACAAAATGATCCTCAGGGACTTATTATTGATCTTCGAAGTAACCCTGGCGGTGACTTAGAGTCTTTTGTGAATGTTACCGGAAGTTTTACTCCGGAAGGACCTGTTTTACATCAGGTAAATAAAGCTGGAGAAACACGTTCCATCGTTACATCAGGTAATACATTTGATTTCCCGATTGTAGTATTAACTAACAGCAATACCGCCAGTGCGGCCGAAGCGATGACCGGAGCCTTGCAGGATAACGAAGTAGCGTTTGTAATTGGCGAAACTACTTTTGGCAAAGGAATTGTTCAAACCATTTTTCCACTCGGTAATGGCGGAGGTCTTGAACTTACAACAGACCAATACTTGACTCCATTAAAGAGAAACATTCATGATGTTGGAATTACACCCGATTTAGTGGTAGAATTAACAAGTGAAGATACAGAAGATACGCAATTGCAGGCTGCAATCGGCCACTTACAGGATCAGCTGCAATAAACCAAAAGATAGAGTAATATGAAAAAAATGATAGAATTGACTTATGAGCAGAGCTTATAAGTCTTTTTTTTCCGGAGGTTTAAAATGGAACAGATCAAATTCGATATTCAATCTAAATACAAGCCGGCTGGTGATCAGATATCGGCGATCGATCAGATTGTAAAAAATTATCAGCAGCAAAAAAATAAGCAGACACTGCTTGGCGTCACCGGAAGCGGAAAAACCTTCACCATGGCTAATGTGATACAGCAACTCAATAAGCCGGCACTCGTGATTGCCCATAACAAGACGCTGGCAGCTCAGCTATGCAGTGAATTTAAAGAGTTTTTCCCAAACAATGCCGTTGAATATTTCGTCAGCTACTACGACTACTACCAGCCGGAAGCCTACGTGCCTTCGAGTGATACCTTTATAGAAAAAGACTCTTCGATCAATGAAGAAATAGAAAAACTCAGACACTCGGCTACCAGTGCTCTTTTTGAGCGAACCGATGTGATTATTGTAGCGAGTGTGTCCTGCATTTATGGATTAGGTTCCCCTGAGGAATATAAAAAGCAGCGCCTGTCGCTGCGCGTAGGTCAAAAGATTGAACGCGATGAGATCCTACGAAAACTCATTGAAATTCAGTATGAGAGAAATAACATGGTTCTTGATCGTGGGACATTTAGAGTTCGGGGCGATGTGATTGAAATCATTCCGGCCAATATTAACGAAAAATCTATTCGTATTGAATTGTTTGGTGATGAGATCGACAGAATTCTTGAAGTCGATATTCTGACTGGAGAGATTGTGGCAAGACGCCAGCACGTAGCGGTCTTTCCGGCGACCCATTACATCACAGCTCCGGAATATCTTGAGACGGCGATCAGTAACATTGAACAGGAACTAGAAGAAAGAGTCGCCTATTTTGAAGCGAATCACAAACTGATTGAAGCCCAAAGAATCCGGGAACGGACAAAATATGACATCGAGATGCTTAAGGAAATTGGTTTTTGTTCCGGCGTGGAAAACTATTCAAGGCATCTTACTGGCAGACCACCCGGAGAAAGCCCCTATACACTGATCGACTATTTCCCTGATGAATTCTTAACTTTTATTGATGAATCCCATATGACTATCCCGCAGATCGGCGGAATGTATGAAGGCGACCGATCTAGAAAAACAACGCTCGTTGAATATGGCTTCAGATTACCCTCAGCCCTGGATAACCGTCCATTGCGTTTTTTTGAATTCGAAGAAAAAATGAAAGATGCCCTATTTGTATCGGCCACACCCGGTCCTTACGAATTAGAGCACTCTAAGGCTGTCGTAGAGCAGATTATTCGTCCGACCGGACTGGTAGACCCCGAAGTAGAGATACGGCCGATTAAAGGGCAAATAGATGATCTGATTTATGAAATCAAAGAAAGGGTACAAAAAAATGAGCGGGTACTGGTAACCACACTGACAAAAAAGATGTCAGAAGACTTAACCGACTACCTTGGAAATGCCGGGCTGAAAGTTCGCTACCTGCACTCTGAAGTAAAAACCATTGAGAGAATGGAAATTATCCGCGATCTTCGTCTCGGAGAGTTTGATGTCCTTGTGGGGATTAACCTTCTTCGCGAAGGCCTCGATTTGCCGGAGGTCTCACTGGTCGCCATTCTCGATGCCGACAAAGAAGGTTTCCTGCGTTCAGAGCGTGCTCTGATACAGACAATCGGACGGGCAGCACGAAATATTAATGGCCGGGTCATTATGTATGGCGATGTCATAACCCGATCAATGGAAAAAGCGATTGATGAAACCAACCGCAGACGTGAGAAGCAGGTCGCCTATAACAAAGAACATAACATCGATCCACAGACCATCATTAAAGAAGTGTACAAGGTTCTTGAAGCCACACAGTCTTATGATGCGGAATCGGCGGCCGATAAGAAAGAAAGAAAGAAAATTGAAAAGACAATTAGCTTTAAAGACGATAAAGCGCTTGAAAAACTAAGTGATAAACAGCGCCAGAAATATATCAGAGACCTTGAAAAAGAAATGTTTGAGGCCAGCAAAAAAATGGAATTCGAAAGAGCGGCTTTAATCAGAGATCTGATTATTGAAGCGAAAAAATAGAGAAAAGTAATCCAAACTATAGATAACAGAGGTGTAAGAGTGGCATTAGATAGAATTACGATAAAAGGAGCCCGGGTCCATAATTTAAAAAATATAGACCTGGTTTTGCCCAGAGATAAATTTATTGTGATGACCGGATTAAGCGGATCCGGAAAATCATCACTGGCTTTTGATACCATTTATGCAGAAGGACAAAGACGATATGTGGAATCATTATCGGCCTATGCCCGTCAGTTTTTAGGACAAATGGATAAACCCGATGTTGATTATATAGAAGGGCTTTCACCAGCGATTTCGATTGATCAGAAGACAACCAGCAAGAACCCTCGATCAACAGTAGGTACCGTAACCGAGATTTATGATTATCTTCGTCTGTTATTTGCCAGAATCGGCGTTCCCTATTGTCCGGGTTGTGGAAAGATGATCCGCAAGCAAACGGTTGAGGAAATTGTCGATCAGATTATGGATAACGAAGAAGGAACCCGGATTCAGTTCTTAGCACCCATGGTTGAGGGACAAAAAGGGACCCATAAAAAGACATTTGAAGAGATTCAGAAAAAAGGTTTTGTCAGAGTTAAAGTAGACGGCGAGATCTATGATATCTCAGAAGTGCCTGCATTAGATAAAAACAAGAAGCACGAGATCTCGGTTATTGTTGACCGAATCGTTATTAAAGAAGGCATTGAAAACCGTCTGGCTGACTCTTTAGAAACCGTGTTTGGAATAACCGACGGTCTTGTTAAGATTGACTATGTGAATCAAAACAAGGAAGTCACCTACAGCAAAAACTTTGGCTGTCCGGAATGTGGGATCAGCTTTTCAGAGATAACTCCGAGGATGTTTTCCTTTAACAGCCCCTACGGAGCCTGTCCGGTCTGCAGCGGACTTGGAACCAAGCTGGAAGTTTCTCCTGAACTGGTGGTGACCGACGAAACAAAAACCATTCGACAAGGAGCCATCGTTCCCTGGGGGAAAAAATTCAGCGGAATCTATATGCAGACCCTGCAAACAGTCGGAGAGAAATATGGATTTACCATCGATCAGCCTTTTAACACCCTTACAGCCAAACAAAAAAAGATCATTTTTTATGGCTCCGGAAAAGAGGTGCTGGAGTTTGTCTATGTCAACGACGAAGGTGCGGAAAGAAAGTATCGTAATGCTTTTGAAGGAGTCATTCCCAATCTAGAACGAAGGTACCTGGAGACCAGCTCAGACTATATGCGTGATGAAATTGAAAAATATATGGAGAACCACCCATGCTCAGCCTGTCATGGTGCCCGTCTTAAAGAAGAAGTACTGGCGATAAGAGTGGGAGATAAAAACATTTATGAAGTCACAACCATGAATATCGGAGAGGCGTTTTCTTTTTTCGAAGCGTTAACTCTGACAGACAGAGAGATGATCATTGCCCGACAAGTGATTAAAGAGATAAAGGCTCGACTTAGCTTTCTACTAAATGTAGGACTTGATTATCTGACCCTGGCCAGAGCAGCCGGCACCCTCTCGGGAGGTGAGGCTCAGCGCATCAGGCTGGCCACACAAATCGGCTCCGGACTGGTTGGTGTCCTATATATTTTAGATGAACCTTCAATAGGTCTTCATCAGCGAGATAATGAAAAATTAATTCGTACCTTAAAAGAGCTGCGGGATCTAGGCAATACCCTGATTGTGGTCGAACATGATGAGGACACTATTTTAGCCTCTGATCACGTTGTGGATATCGGTCCCTATGCCGGAGAAAAAGGCGGCTATATAGTGGCCTCCGGAACACCGGATGAAGTAATGGAGAACGAAGACTCAATTACCGGTCAATATTTATCCGGACGAAAAAAGATAGAAGTACCGCAGCAAAGAAAAAAAGAAACTGGGAGATACCTTGAAATTATAAAGGCTGAGGAAAACAATCTCCAGAAAATCAATGCAAAAATACCCATCGGATTATTTACCTGCGTGACAGGTGTTTCCGGTTCCGGGAAAAGCACGCTAATAAATGAAATCTTGTATAAAGGAGCTGCCCGGGCGATCTATCCCCAGGCGAAGATGAAACCCGGTCAACATCAGAAGATTAATGGGATTGAGTATCTTGATAAAGTGATTGAGATTGATCAGTCGCCAATCGGCCGAACACCGAGATCGAACCCAGCTACCTATACTTCGGTTTTTGATGGGATTAGAGAAGTCTTCTCGATGACACCGGAGTCAAGAATGCGCGGCTATAAGCCGGGAAGATTTAGCTTTAACGTGCCCGGCGGCCGCTGTGAAGCCTGCCATGGTGATGGAATCATTAGAATCGAAATGCATTTTTTGCCGGATGTCTATGTTCCCTGTGAAATATGCAAAGGAGCCCGCTACAATCGAGAAACACTAGAAATTCGCTATAAAGGTAAAAATATTTCTGATGTACTGGAAATGACGGTCGATTATGCCGCAGAATTTTTTGAGAACATCCCTAAAATCTATCGTCGACTGAAAACATTGAAAGAGGTAGGGTTAGGCTACATTCGACTGGGTCAGCCGGCAACGACTCTTTCCGGTGGTGAGGCTCAGCGAGTCAAACTGGCCTCTGAACTTCACCGGAAAAGTAATGGACGAACGCTTTACATTCTTGATGAGCCAACTACGGGCTTGCACACGGCGGATATCCATAAATTTCTGGGTGTCGTTAATCGGATTAAGGCTAATGATGATACGATTGTGATTATCGAACACAATCTTGACGTGATTAAATCAGCCGACCATCTGATTGATTTAGGACCAGAAGGTGGAATTCGCGGTGGCGAAATCATTGCAGAAGGAACACCGGAAGCCGTAGCAAAGAATCCTAAATCCTATACGGGACAATTTTTACAACGCGTTCTTTAAAAAAGGAGCCATTTATGACAACACTATCAGACACATTAAAAAAATTACCGGATCAATCGGGTGTCTATTTAATGAAAGATGAGCATGACACAATCATTTACGTTGGTAAGGCTAAATCCCTGCGTTCGCGGGTCAACAGCTATTTCCGTCAACAAAAGCATGATTCAGCCAAAACCAGGATGTTGGTCAAAAAAATTGCCGACATCTCCTACATCATTACAGATACCGAAGCCGAAGCACTGATCCTGGAGAATAATCTGATAAAAAAACACAAACCGAGATACAATATCAGTCTTAAGGATGATAAAACGTATCCTTTTATTAAAGTTACCCGTGAAGCGTTTCCGAGGGTGGTTGTTACCCGAAACCTGAAAAAAGACGGAAGCCGTTACTATGGACCCTATACTAGTGTAGCGGCCATGCATGATACGGTGGAACTTCTAAAAAGGCTGTTTCCTTTCCGGAGTTGTTCGAACACGATGTTTAACAACAAGCGGCCCTGCTTAAATTATCATATAAAAAAATGCTTTGCACCCTGTGCCGGTAAAATCTCACAGGAAGACTACGTCGAAATTATTGCCAATATAGAACGGTTTCTAAAAGGGCAAAAACAGGAAGTAGAAAAGAACCTTAGCAAAGAAATGCAAGAGGCCGCTGAAGCACTTGATTTTGAAAAAGCAGCCCGGATCCGGGATAAAATCAGCGCGATTCAGATTGTGATGGAAAAACAGAAAATCGTGTCAAATCGTGATCAGGATCAGGACGTTGTAGGCGCTTTCCAAAGAGGTGACAAAACGGTCTTCAGCGTATTTTTCATAAGAGGTGGGCGTATTTTGGGTCGTGATCATTTTTTGATTACGGCTAAAGCGACAGAGGATCCTCAGGAAATGCTGGAAGAGTTTTTAAAAACCTACTATCTGAATAAACCTAATTTGCCTAAAGAGATTCTGGTCCCGTATACAGTAGGTGATGAGACGCTTCTTGGAGACATTTTAAGTGTGGAAGCGGCCCATAAAGTGCGTCTGCATGTGCCTGTTCGCGGAAAGAATAAGGAATTGCTGGATATGGTGATGAAAAATGCCCGCGATTATCTTGAAAATGTAGTGATAAAGAAGGAAGAAGAAGAAAAAGAAGCCCTGTTGCAATTACAGGAGGCCTTAGGTCTTGAACAGATTCCGAAAAGAATCGAATGTTACGATATCTCAAACATCCAGGGTGCAGAGAACGTCGCATCGATGGTTGTTTTCACCGATGGAAGACCGGACAAAAGAGCCTATCGGAAATTTAAAATTAAAAGTTTTAGTGGTGCTGATGATTTTCGCTCAATGGAAGAAGTCTTAGGTAGGCGGCTTGCAGAGGCAGCGAAAAAAAATGAAAAGTTTTTACCGCTACCTGATTTGATGATTGTTGATGGAGGAAAGGGTCAGTTAAGCAGTGCCTGGAAAGTGCTTGAGGATTCTGGATTTTCTTCAGACATAACGCTGATTGCTTTGGCAAAAAAAGAAGAGTTGATTTATACGATGAATAATAAAGAGCCGGTTGTTTTACCGCCGCAAAGTGTTTCTTTACATCTTGTACAAAGAATCCGGGATGAAGCCCATCGTTTTGCAATAACCTATCACAGGAGCCTGCGAACAAAAAGAAACATCGCCTCTGTGCTCGATGATATTCCCGGTATTGGTCCAAAGAGAAAAAAAATCCTTCTTGCCGAATTTGGAAGCCTGCGCCGTATGCTGGAAGCTTCCGAAGAAGAATTTCTGGAAACTAAAGAAATTCCACAAAACACGTTAAAAAGCGTGTATAATTATTTGCAAAGTCATGAAGATTTACAGATGAGAATCAATAATGGAAAAAAGAAAGAGTGAAAATATGATTAAGATGGTTGCGTTAGATTTAGACGATACACTGTTAAACAGTGATATAAAAATTTCAGAAAGAAATAAAAAGGCCATTCGGGCCTGTGTTGAAAAAGGCGTTCATGTGACCGTGGCTACCGGAAGAATGTTTAGAGCGGCAACCCCTTTTGCCCGTGATCTTTCACTGACGCTGCCGATTATCACGTATCAGGGTGCCCTGGTTAAGACACTTGATGACCAGGAAATCCTGCATCATGTGATTGAAAAAGAGATGGCATTACATGTTATTGACTTCTTAAAACATTACAAAATGCAGGTTAATGTCTATATGGCTGATGAGTTGTATATGGAGAAAATGGATGAGTTTGGAAGCCGCTATGTTCACCTGTCAAAGGTTAAGCACCAGATAACCACTTTCCCGGACGGAATGTTTACGCCGCCTACAAAAATTCTGATGGCCGGTGATGCCCGTGTTCTTGATGAAGTACAGACAGAGGCTCTTCAGGTGTTTGGAAAAGAGCTGACCATTACCAAGTCAAAAGATTACTTCCTGGAGTTTGGCAACGTTCATTCTAAAAAAAGTCTGGCTTTAGATGCGGTTGCCAAAACCTTACAAATCAAGCCGGAAGAAATTATGGCTATTGGTGATGGGATGAATGATTATGACATGCTTGAATACGCAGGTATAGGGGTAGCTATGGGAAATGCCCAGCAGCTGCTAAAAGAGATTGCATCATACGTTACAGACACAAATGATCAGGATGGCGTAGCAAAAGCGCTTGAAAAATATATACTTTCCTAAAAGGGCTATTAGGAATGAAAAGAAAGGGGTGATGACTTTGGAACTGCTTGTGGTAACAGGAATGTCCGGAGCCGGAAAATCAACGGTGATACAAGTGCTTGAGGATATGAAATATTTTTGTGTGGATAATCTCCCGCCGGGTCTGTTTATTAAATTTTTCGAGCTGATTCAGAGATCAGAAGAGCCGGAGCGAAAAGTAGCGCTGGTGGTTGATGTTCGCTCAGGTAGATATTTTAATGATTTTCTTGACTACATTGATAACTTTAAAAAAGGAAACAACAACATTCAGATTATCTTTCTGGAAGCCTCCACAGAAGTGATCATCGATAGATTCAAAGAAACCCGCCGCCGGCATCCGATGATGGATTATTCCGAAGGCATCATCGAGGGCATTGCCGAAGAAAGAAAGAGTCTTGAAAACATCCGTGGTAAGGCGGATCTGATTATTGACACAACGGATTTGTCTTCGGCACAGCTGCGAGAAAGAATCAGAGACTTATGGGGTAATGCTCACCTGTCAACATTCCGTGTATCATTTGTTTCTTTTGGGTATAAGTATGGGGTGCCGATTGATGCCGACTTATTAATCGATGTTCGCTTTTTGCCAAACCCATTTTATATCCCGGAACTGAAAGATAAAACCGGAGAGGACAAAGAGGTGCAGGATTATGTGTTTTCTCAGGAAGATACACAGGATTTTATTGAAAAGTATTTTGATCTGCTGGGGTTTCTTTTACCAAGGTATAGAAAAGAAGGAAAGTCAAACCTGGTAGTTGGCATAGGTTGCACCGGAGGCAAGCACAGATCGGTGACCCTGGTCAATCATTTCAGCACACTGGTGTCAGAACAGCAATACCATGTAGAGAAAAGACACCGTGATATTTTAAGAAAGTGATGGGATGTATAGATGTCGTTTTCATCAGCTATAAAAACAGAAATTGCCCGAATCATTCCCGAAAAAGATCATTGCAAAAAATCTGAGCTATCCGGGCTAATCCGTGTTGGCGGAGCGATTATGATCGGAGCTTCAATGCAGTTGCACCTGGAAATGAAAACAGAAAATGCGGCCGTTGCCAGAAAATTTCTGACATTGGCCAAAGGTGCCTATGGTATTGAGACAGAAATTCAGGTTTTGAGAAAAAATCGCCTGAAAAAAAACAACAGTTATCGGGTAAAAATTACAGATGAAAAAAGTGTAAGAATGATATTGATCGATCTGGGCATCAGTGATGACGGTTTCTTCCTGCACGCAGGAGTCAGCGATGAAATCCTAAATAATGTTTGCTGTAAAAGAGCCTTTATCCGCGGGTTGTTTCTCGGATCCGGATCTGTAACGGACCCTGATTATGGATATCACTTAGAAATCATTTTTGAAAACGAAGAACTGGCTAAAATTGTGGTAGATCTGCTTGAGACATTTGAGCTTAAGCCTAAAATAAGTCTTAGAAAAAATTACTATATTGTCTATCTGAAAGAAAGCGAGCAGATTGTTACCTTTCTTAGTATTATAGAAGCACATAATGCGTTGTTTTCTTACGAAAACACCAGGATTCAAAAAGGAATGAGGAATCAGGTGAATCGTCTTGTAAACTGTGAGACGGCTAACCTAAATAAAAGTATTGATGCTGCTTTCCGGCAGATTCATAATATAGAAATTATTGATAGGCACATCGGGATTGATAATCTTCCGGATAACCTCAGAGATGTAGCCCGGTTAAGAATTGAAAACCCCGATATCAGCATCAAGGAATTAGGAGAAATGCTAAACCCCCAGGTTGGAAAATCCGGGGTAAGCCATCGCCTGAGAAAGCTAGAAACTATTGCGAAAACGTACAGAAAAAAGTAAGATAACAGGTAGAAAAAGAGGAGGTGAAAGTCGTGGCTTACATTATTGATGATAACTGTATTAAATGTGGAGCTTGTGTTGGTGAGTGCCCAGTAGATGCAATTTCTGAAGGAGACACTATTTATGTAATCAATCCGGAGACTTGTATCGATTGTGGAGCATGTGAAGCGATCTGTCCGGTAGCTGCAATTTCACAGGCATAATCAGAATAAGACTACACAAAGCACCAGGTCAGAAGAACCCTGGTGCTTTGCTACATAATAAAATTAAAAATGGAGGTAATTTTAATGAACAAAAAAGTAGGAATTAACGGATTTGGCAGAATCGGAAGAAACAGCATGCGTTATGCAATAGAGAAAGGCATTGACATTGTAGCTGTAAACGATTTGACAGACGCTAAAACATTAGCTCACCTGTTAAAATATGATTCAGTCCATGGTACCTTTGCTAAAGAGGTCATTGAAAAAGACGGATCGATTCACATTGACGGAAAAGAGATTAAGGTTTTTGCAGAAAAAGATCCTGAGAATTTGCCATGGAAAGATCTTGGCGTGGATATCGTTTTAGAATGTACCGGAGTGTTTACTGATAAAGAAGGCGCATACAAGCATATAAAGGCTGGCGCTAAAAAAGTTTTGATCAGCGCACCAGCTAAAAATGAAGACTTTACGGTAGTACTCGGAGTCAATGAGGAGAAATACGAGCCTGAGAATCATCATATTATCTCCAATGCCTCTTGTACGACAAACTGTCTGGCTCCTGTGGCCAAGGTTATTCTTGAAAACTTTGGAATTAAAAAAGGACTGATGACAACCGTACATGCCTATACCAATGACCAGAGAATCCTTGATCTTCCACATAGTGATTTACGCAGAGCCAGAGCGGCCGCAATGTCAATCATTCCGACAACAACGGGTGCGGCTAAGGCCGTGGCTTTAGTTCTTCCTGAATTATCAGGGAAATTAAACGGATTTGCGATGCGCATTCCAACGCCAAACGTTTCGGTAGTGGATCTTGTTTGTGAAACAGAAAAAAATGTAACGGTGGAAGAAGTCAATCAAGTGCTTGAAAAAGCAGCTAACAATGAGCTAAAAGGGATATTAGCGTATTCTGATTTACCGTTAGTATCGATTGACTATAACGGAAATCCGAATTCTTCGATTGTTGACGCTCAGTCAACGATGGTGATCGGAGATAACATGGTTAAGGTTGTATCCTGGTATGATAATGAGTGGGGCTATTCCTGTCGCC
Organism: Clostridia bacterium; assembly: GCA_007123515.1. GTDB lineage: Bacteria > Bacillota > Peptococcia > Peptococcales > SKKY01 > SKKY01. The sequence continues at coordinate 23,376 of SKKY01000018.1, read as the reverse complement.
TTGTTGACCTGGCTGCCTATGTTGGCGAGAGACTATAAACAAAAAGGATAAAAGAGGGATCTGATGAAAAAACAAACGATTAGAGATATAGATTTAGCGGGGAAGAAGGTTTTTTTACGGGTTGATTTTAATGTGCCTTTAGATAAAGAAGGTCATATTACTGATGACTCAAGGATCATAGCCTCCCTTCCGACTATTAACTACCTGGTGGATAATGGAGCCAAAGTCATCATTGCTTCTCATATGGGAAGACCTGATGGAGAATACACAGAAGGATTGCGCCTTGACCCGGTAGCCAGACGTCTTAGTGAGATTTTAGGCCGCGATGTTAAAAAAATGGACGTTGTGCTAGATGATTATGTAAAAAGAGCCGTTGCCAACATGAAGGATAAGGAAATTATTCTGCTTGAAAACATCAGAATGGACATACGTGAGACAGACAATGATGATCACTTTGCCAAAGAGCTGGCCTCGCTAGCTGATGTTTTTGTAAATGATGCTTTTGGAGCGGCACATCGTGCTCATGCTTCCACAGAAGGCGTTTCGAAATATATTCCCGGTGTTGCCGGTCTGCTAATGGAGAAAGAACTGGCTCACTTAAGCCGGGCAATTGAAAATCCGGAGAAACCTTTTGTGGTGATCATTGGTGGTGCCAAGATTACCGATAAAATTGGTATTATCGAGAACCTTTTAAACAAGGTCGATTCCGTTCTGATTGGCGGAGGGATGGCCAACACTTTTCTGATGGCTCAGGGCTACAAGGTTGGAAAATCCCTAGTAGAACCGGATAAGCTGGATGTGGCTAATAATATTCTTGAGGAAGCAAAACGGCTGAAGGTGAAAATTCTGTTGCCGGTGGACTGTATGATTGCCACTCTCCCAAGAGAAAAGGATACTGTCGAGTATTGCAGTAGTATGGATAACATTAATCAGGATAAAATGATCCTTGATATTGGTCCTGAAACCGTTAAGCTTTACGAAAAAGAAATAAAAACAGCAAAAACGATTGTCTGGAACGGACCGATGGGTGTTTTTGAAGTCGATGATTTCAGCAAAGGTACCGAAGGCGTGGCTAAAGCTGTCGCAAATGGCGAAGCCTTTTCGATCGTCGGTGGTGGAGATTCGATGGCAGCGCTTAAAAAAGTCGGACTGTCCTATAAGATTAACCATATTTCAACCGGCGGTGGGGCTTCTCTTGAGTTTCTTGAAGGGAAAAGGCTTCCCGGTATTGAAGCTTTGATTGACAAAGAAATAGAGAAAAAACGCAAACCAGTAATCGTTGGAAACTGGAAAATGCATATGAATCATGCTGAAACAAGAAATTTTTTAGAAAAATTTCTTGATGAGTATCAACAAAATGATACAGAGGTTGGGTTCTGTGTACCTTTTACATCTTTGCAGGTAGCCGACAGGATGAAAGAAAAAGGAATTAAAATTGGAGCGCAGAATTTCTACTATACTAAAGAAGGAGCCTATACCGGTGAAGTGTCTTTGGAGATGCTTAGCGATTATCATATTGACTACATTCTGATCGGACATTCTGAGAGAAGAAGCCTTTTCCTGGAAGATAATGAGCTGCTGAGAAAAAAGCTTGAGAAAGCGATTGATTCAAAAGTGACGCCGATATTCTGTGTAGGTGAATCAGATGAACAAAGAGAAGCCAATCATACAAAAGCTGTCTTAATGGATCAGCTGGCCTCCGCTTTTGTGAATGTTTCGGAACAGGATGCTGAAAAAGTCATTATTGCCTATGAGCCTGTCTGGGCCATAGGAACCGGCAAGACGGCTACGAAAGAAATGGCTGATGAAACGATTGCGTTTATCAGACAATGGTTTAAAGAGACCTATTCGACAAGACTGTCTGATAAAATCCGTATTCAGTACGGCGGAAGTGTAAAGCCGGGTAATATAAGAGAACTAATGAGCATGCCGAATATTGATGGAGCTCTGGTAGGCGGCGCAAGCCTTATACCAGAGGACTTTCTGGCATTAGTGAATCGTAAAGAGGAGTAGTAATGATGAAAAAAGTGATTCTGACCATTCTTGATGGTTTTGGCTGCAGAAAAGAAACCGCGGGGAATGCGGTTGCGGCTGCAAAAAAAACAAATTTTGATACACTCTGGAATACGTATCCACACACCAAGCTTTCCGCTTCCGGTGAAGATGTGGGGCTTCCGGATGGTCAAATGGGCAATTCTGAGGTCGGGCATTTAAATATTGGCGCCGGCCGGGTGGTCTATCAGGAAATCGTCAGAATCAATAAAAGCATTGAAACTGGTGACATCGAGACCATTGAGGAATTTATAAATCTATTTGAGTACGTAAAGGCAAATAATAAAACGCTTCATTTTATCGGGCTTGTATCCGACGGGGGTGTACACAGTCACCAGGATCAGCTTCATGGATTTCTTGATTTTGCAAAGCGCTCAGGCGTAAAAAAAGTAGCGGTTCATGCCTTTTTAGATGGTCGCGATGTTCCGCCGAGATCTGCAAAGAAGTACCTGGTTATGCTGGAAGACAAGTTACAGGCTTTGGGATATCGTCCGATTGCCTCGGTGATGGGGCGGTATTATCCGATGGATCGGGATCAGCGCTGGAAACGCCTGCAAATGGCCTATGATGGGCTGGTCAGGGGCGCTGGCTATAAAGCGTCCTCTTCTTTAGAGGCGCTTGAAAAGGCTTATGAGCGCGGGGAAGATGACGAATTTGTGATGCCGACGATTATTGATAGTGATACCTCAAATTTCGTACCGATTCGCGATGGTGACGGAGTGTTTTGCTTTAACTTCCGCTCAGACAGAGTTCGTCAGCTGACAAGGGTTCTTTTAGAAAAAGACTTTCCGAATCTTCATACGGAAGCTTTATTGGTTAATTTTTTGTGTCTTACAGAATATGATGTGACCCTAAAAGCCCCGATCGCTTTCAAACCGGTCAGTATGAATAATACGCTTGGTGAATATCTGGCCAAGCAGCGGATATCCCAGTTGCGGATGGCTGAAACGGAAAAATATGCACATGTTACCTTTTTCTTTAACGGAGGTGTGGAAAAGCCGAATCCTTTAGAGGACAGGGTGCTGGTTCCGTCACCAAAAGTGGCAACTTATGACCTAAAGCCGGACATGAGCGCTCAGGAAGTCTGTGAGAAGCTTATAAGGGCGATTCATTCGGACAAGCATTCATTTATTTTAGTTAATTTTGCTAATCCGGATATGGTGGGTCATACTGGAGTCATCCCGGCAGCGATTAAAGCGATTGAAACCGTTGATGAATGTCTTGGCAGAATCTACAAGGCTGCGTTGAAAAAAGATTACGCCTTATTAGTGACATCCGATCATGGGAATGCGGAACTAATGCTGGATGAAGAAGACAAAAAGCCATTAACGGCTCATACCACTTTCCCGGTTCCCTTTATTGCAGCAAATGCAGGCGCAGAGACGCTGCACCAAGATGGAAAACTCTCTGATATTGCACCGACGATTCTTTCGTTGCTTGAATTGGAAAAACCGGAAGAGATGACAGGTAAAAATCTGATTATTAAATAAAATAAGGAGCGTGAAGTCATGAGTTTTATAGATGATGTATTTGCAAGGGAGATCCTTGATTCAAGGGGAAACCCCACTATAGAAGTGGAGGTTGTGCTTGAAGACGGAACGATGGCCAGGGCACAGGTGCCATCCGGAGCATCAACGGGTGCATTTGAGGCTTATGAGTTGAGAGATAATGAAGAAGACCGTTACTTGGGAAAAGGTGTCTTAAATGCGGTTGATAACGTTAACACGATTATTGCTCCTGAACTAATCGGAATGGATGTATTTGATCAAAACGGAATTGATGATCTTTTAATAGAGCTTGATGGGACAGAGAATAAAAATAATCTGGGTGCTAACGCCATTTTAGGAACTTCGATGGCAGTAGCCAGAGCAGCGGCCTACTATTTGCAGCTTCCTTTATACAAATATTTAGGAGGGGTCAATGCCAATCAGATGCCGGCACCGATGATGAACATTTTAAACGGCGGCGAGCATGCGGATAATAATGTTGATATCCAGGAATTTATGATTATGCCTCTTGGGTTGCCGGATTTTTCAGAAAGTGTCAGAGCCTGTGCAGAAATTTATCATAATCTGAAAAAAGTATTGCAGGCGAAAGGTTTATCAACGGCAATTGGAGACGAAGGTGGATTCGCACCAAATCTGGCATCGAGTGAAGAAGCACTGGATGTGATTATTGAAGCGATTAATAAAGCTGGGTATAAGCCGGGTGAAGAAATTTATCTGGCACTAGATGTGGCGGCAACAGAAATGTTTAACGATGGCATGTATGACTTTAAAGGCGAAGGTGTTAAAAGAAACTATAAAGAGATGGTTGAGTATTACAGAAAGCTGGTTGAAAAATATCCGATCGTATCGATTGAAGACGGACTGGATGAAGACGATTGGGAAGGTTGGAAGTACCTAACGGATGAGCTGGGTAAAAAAATACAGCTTGTTGGAGATGATCTGTTTGTGACTAACACCGAAAGGCTTGAACGGGGAATCAATGAGGGGATCTGTAACAGCATTCTGATTAAAATAAATCAGATCGGAACGATCACGGAGACACTAAATACGATAGAAATGGCTAAGCGTGCCGGCTATACTTGTGTCATATCTCACCGTTCAGGAGAGACGGAAGACACCTTTATTGCAGATCTGGCAGTTGCAGTAAATGCCGGACAAATAAAAACCGGAGCTCCTTGTAGAACCGATCGTGTGGCAAAATACAACCAACTTTTACGAATTGAAGAAGAACTTGATGAATCTGCTATTTACAAAGGCCACAAAAATTTATATAATCTTGTATGGTGATTAAATACATTCACTTAATAGAGTAAAATGTAAGAGCTTAAAAATTATAAAATTTTTAAGCTCTTTTATAAACACATGGAAAAAGGGGTGGAACAGATGTCTGTCGTATTAATAGGTTTACAAATTATAGCTTCCGTTGGGTTGATTGCTACGGTATTGCTACAATCAGGAAAGAGTGCTGGAATGTCAGGAGCAATTGCCGGAGGCGCAGAGACAGTTTTCGGAAAGAAAAAAGGTATGGATGCATTGTTTAGTAAATTATCAACAATTTTTGCTGTTATGTTTATGCTAGTAACACTATTATCTTCATTAGTTTAAAAAATAAAAAAATATAAAAAAATTATAAGGAGGATATGCAGTAGATGTATTTTTCAATTTATGTTCCTCTAGCAGGAATATTGGCCTTGGCTTTTGCTTTTTATCTGAGCCAGAAAGTAATGAAAGTAGAACCAGGAACACCAAGAATGATAGAAATTGCTGAAGCAATTTCTGAGGGGTCTAAAGCATACTTAACAAGACAGTACAAGACGCTGGCCATGTTCGTTGTAGGACTTGCGGTTATTATATTTGCCGTAGGTACAATGACAGAAGGCGGATTAGCACCAGCGACATCAGTTGCTTTTGTTATCGGTGCGATTTGTTCGTCACTTGCCGGAATTATCGGTATGACAATTGCAGTAAAAGCGAACGTAAGAACAGCCAATGCGGCACAAACGAGCTCAAATGCAGCTCTTGATGTAGCTTTTTCAGGTGGAGCCGTTATGGGTATGACGGTCGTTGGTTTAGGTCTATTTGGTTTAGGTATTGTTACATTTTTATTTGATGATACATCTGTGATCAACGGCTTTGCACTGGGTGCAAGTTTGATCGCTTTATTTAGCCGTGTTGGTGGTGGTATTTATACCAAAGCTGCCGATGTTGGTGCTGACTTAGTTGGTAAAGTAGAAGCCGGTATCCCGGAAGATGATCCAAGAAACCCGGCAACGATTGCCGATAACGTTGGTGACAACGTTGGTGACGTAGCGGGTATGGGTGCTGACCTTTTCGAATCTTATGTCGGTTCGATTATTGCAGCGGTAGCGCTGGCAGTTGCCTTAAACTTGCCGATTGGTGCGGTTTTCCTTCCTTTCTATATCGCTGCAGCGGGTATTGTTGCATCAATTATCGGAACATTCTTTGTTAAAGTTAAAGAAGGCGAAAGCGCTTCAAAAGCTTTAAACATGGGAGAGTTTATCGCCATGGGTCTTAGCCTTGCAGCTATTTATGTCTTAGCGACAAGAATGCTTCCAGCTGTTGGAGAGGTAACAGGACTTGGTGTATTTATCGCAACAGTAGCCGGTTTATTAGCAGGCTTCCTGATTGGTAAAATTACTGAGTACTTCACATCAGATGCTTATAGCCCTGTTAAAGGGATTGCAAAAGCTTCTCAAACAGGTACCGCTACAAACATTATTGAAGGTATGAGTGTTGGTATGATGAGTACTGTATTGCCAGCTCTTGTTATTGTTACAGGTATTATCGTAGCCTTTAATTTCGCAGGATTATATGGTATCGCTTTAGCAGCGGTGGGTATGTTATCTGTAACAGGTATGATTGTTGCCGTTGATGCTTACGGACCGGTTGCTGATAATGCCGGGGGTATTGCCGAAATGGCTGAGTTAGATCCAAAAGTAAGAGAAATCACAGACGCTTTGGATTCAGTTGGTAACACAACAGCAGCGATTGGTAAAGGATTTGCGATTGGTTCAGCAGCGTTAACAGCTCTTGCCTTATTTAGCGCCTATACAACAGCTGCAGGAATTACAGTTATTGATATTATGAATCCTAAAGTTATCGCCGGATTATTTATTGGTGGTATGCTTCCTTACCTATTCTCCTCAATTACGATGAGAGCGGTAGGAAATGCAGCTTTTGATATGATTGAAGAAGTTCGCAGACAGTTTAAAGAAATGCCGGGTATTATGGAAGGTACGACTAAGCCTGACTATGCAAGATGTGTAGACATTAGTACAACAGCAGCACTAAGAGAAATGGTTGTTCCTGGACTTTTAGCCGTTGGTGTTCCAGTACTGGTTGGAATGCTTCCGTTCCTTGGTAAAGAAGCTCTTGGTGGCATGTTAGCCGGAGCATTAGTATCAGGTTTCTTATTAGCGATCATGATGGCTAATGCCGGTGGCGCATGGGATAATGCCAAGAAATATATTGAGCAAGGCCATTTCGGTGGTAAAGGATCAGAAGCACACGCAGCAGCCGTTAACGGAGATACGGTTGGAGATCCGTTTAAAGATACATCGGGTCCATCAATTAACATTCTAATCAAGTTAATGACCATCGTATCCCTAGTATTCGCACCATTATTTATGTAATCAAAATAGCAAGTCCGCCAGGCTTTTTAGCCCGGCGGACTTTTTGCATTTGTTGGGGACGTGTACCTTTGGTATACCAAAGGTACACGTCCCCAACATTTTGATGTATAATGAAAGAAATGATTCGAAGGAAAGGAAGGTTCTTGATGGATTTTTCATATGACCATCATTGCTTTGTTTGCGGGGAAAAGAATCCGATAGGGCTGATGGTAAAATACACAGATATGGGTAATAGTGTGATAGAGGGAGCCTTTACCCCAACAAAAAATCATGAAGGATTTCCGGGGTATCTTCATGGAGGACTGGCCTCGACCCTGATGGATGAAACAATGGCTCGATCGTTAAATACATTAGGATTCCACGGCATGACAGCCAGACTCGAAGTCCGCTACCGGGAAAAAATTTCTCTTGAAGAGCCGGTTACCGTAAGAGCAAAAGTTGTAAAGCATCGTAAGTCGATTGTAGATCTGGAGTCTCAGATAGTACTGGCGGACAAAACAGTAGCCGCAGAAGCCACAGCAAGATTTATGATTGTCGGAAAGATGGATGACCCAAATATTTCACATAAATAACACAGGAGGTGTAGTTTTGATAGAAAAAGACCAAATATTAGCCGCGATGAAAGATACGGCTCAGCCGATGTCGGTTGTCGATTTATCGATTAACCTTGGTGTCGATATTTTCGACCTTGAGCCGGTATTAATTGAGATGGAAATGAAAGGACTTGTTGTCCTTACAAGAAAAGCAAAATATGGATTGCCTGAGCATATGAATCTGCTGGTCGGACGTCTTCAGCGTAATCAAAAAGGATTTGCTTTTTTAATTACCGATAATCCATTGGAAAGCGATGTCTACCTTAAAGCAGACGATATAAACAATGCCTTGCATAATGACCGGGTGATGGTACGTCTCTATAAACAAATCGTACCGGGGAAACGTCCGGAAGGAAAAGTGATCCGTATTTTGGAACGAGCCAACAACAAAATAGTCGGAACTTATGAAGATGGAGGGGGCTTTGGCTTTGTGATACCTGATGATAATCGTTTAGGAGCAGACCTTTTTATTCCTAAGAAAAATGCCAGGGGAGCTAAGGATGGAATGAAAGTGGTCGCCGAAATTGAAGAGTGGCCCGAAAAAAGAAGGAATCCGGAAGCGGTGATAATAGAAATTATCGGAAAGAAAGGTGATCCGGGAATTGATATTATTTCTATCGTGAAAAAACACGATCTGCCGGAAGACTTCAGTAATGCCGTTAAATCTTATGTAGAAAAACAAGAGTTTTCAATTACCAAAAAAGAGATTGAAAAAAGAACGGATCTGCGTGATGTGGTTATGGTAACCATTGACGGAGAAGATGCCAAGGATCTTGATGATGCAGTCACATTGGAAAAGACCGAGAAAGGGCATTACCGTCTGGGCGTTCATATCGCTGATGTTGCTCACTATGTTAAAGAAGGTTCGGTGCTTGATAAAGAAGCAGTTAAAAGAGGCACAAGCGTCTACCTTGTAGACCGAGTAATTCCAATGCTTCCAAAAGAATTATCTAACGGGATTTGTAGTTTAAATGCTAATGAGGATCGTTTATCGATGACTTGCTTTATGGAATTTGATGATAAGGGAAAGCTCCTTGATTATGAAATTCTCGAAACGATTATTAATGTTAACCAGAGAATGAATTATACCGATGTTAACAGAATTATTACAGATAAAGATCCGCAAGCCATTGAAGAATATAAAGAGTATACCGAAATGTTTGAACCGATGAATGAATTAAGAAAAATATTATTTGAAAAACGTCTCGAAAGAGGATCTATTGATTTTGATTTTCCTGAAAATAAAGTGATTGTCGATGATCAGGGCAAACCAGTGGAAATTAAAAAACGTGAGCGTGGAGAAGCCGAATCACTGATTGAAGAATTCATGCTTGCGGCTAACGAAACCATTGCCTCTCATTATCATGCATTGACCATACCGTTTATCTACAGAGTTCATGAAGAGCCTGATGCTGAAAAGGTAGTTGATCTTAAAAGCTTCCTTTCTGTTTTTGGATATTATTTAAAAGGCGCTCAGAATAAAGTGTATCCGAAATCATACCAGGAAGTTATGGCACAAATTAAAGGGAAACGAGAAGAGCGGATTATCAGCACAATGATGCTTCGTTCAATGCGTCATGCCCGTTATGCCACGGAACCCTTAGGTCATTTTGGATTATCAGCTGAATTTTACTCACACTTTACCTCGCCGATCCGCAGGTACCCCGACTTGGCCATTCATCGTGTAATGAAGGAAATGATTCATAATCACAATCAAATTTCAGGGAAAAGGCGTAAAGACTTAAAAGAGATTCTTTCTGATTACGCTGAAAAATCATCAGTCAGAGAACTGGTTGCTGAGGATGCCGAACGCGAATCTGTCGATCTGAAGAAAGTGGAATATATGACGGAATTTATAAATGAAGAATTCGATGCAACGATTAGTGGTGTTCAGCCATTTGGTTTGTTCGCAGAGCTTGATAATTTAATTGAAGGCTTGATCCATATCTCCACGATGGATCTTGACTACTATATCTATGATGAGAAGATGATGTCACTTATCGGCGAGCGAACCGGTCAACGATTTACGATCGGCGATAAGGTTCGTGTTAAAATTGTCAGAGCCAGCATAGATGACAGAAAAATCGATATGGAACTTGTTTAATTGACCTTTGTTGACCTTTGGGCGGAATAGTGATATAATTAGCTAACAGCAAATAGGTGCCCGTATTCGGGCACTTTTTCATCGAAGGGTGTTATTATGAGTAAAATAATTGTAGATAACAGAAAAGCCAGACACGATTATTATCTTCTGGAAAAATTTGAAGCAGGAATTGCTCTAGTCGGTACTGAGGTAAAATCACTTCGAGCCGGCCGTGCCAATTTAACAGACAGTTATGCTCAGATTGATAATGGGGAATTATTTTTATACAACATGCACATTAGTCCCTATGAACAAGGCAGTATATATAATGTAGATCCAACCCGTAAAAGAAAGCTGTTAATGCACAAAAGGGAGATCATGCGGCTTCTTGGCAAAATTAAAGAAAAAGGCTTAACCTTAATTCCGACCAAAATATATTTTAATCGCGGAAAAGTGAAGGTAGAAATTGCTCTGGCCCAAGGTAAAAAGCTGCATGATAAACGTGCTGTGCAAAAAGAAAAAGATGCAAAAAGAGAAATTGATAAAGCATTAAAAGCAAGATAATACCCTTAGCGTTTTATAACATGGGGGTGTAATGGTTTCGACGGGGGGCAACGGAACCTCAAGTAGCGAGTCGAGGTTGCATTAGCTCGTTAAACGGTGCAAACTAAATTAAACGCTAAAAACGATTACGCTTTAGCTGCCTAGAGCATGCTAACCTTTTCCTTCAGTATGCCTGTGGCTGAAGACAAAAGGTCACTTTAACAGGCTACCTGTCGGTAACTTCTCTGTAACCGACAGGAACATTAACAGAGATACCAATGTGCAATCCTGCTTGTAGGAGTGTGCAGCGGGAAATTTAAATTACAAGCTACACTCGTAGAAGCTTTTGGAACTGGTCTTTCGGACAGGGGTTCGATTCCCCTCACCTCCACCAAATAAACCCACTTATTGATACATTTATTTGTATTGATAGGTGGGTTTTTCTTTTTGAAAAAAATTCGCATATTATCACGGCAAAGAAATCAAGAGTAAGTGGCCCCTTTTTCAACTGATTGAGTGAGTGCGGACAAAAATCTGGATTTAAAACTCTGCTGGGTTCAATGAAACAGAAGCAGGAAGAGCCAATGGGAAAAGCAAATCACTCGATACAGATTATGAAGATTATGCGTAAAAAGTGCGGACGAACATTAGGATCGGTTAGCCAGATGTCCAGATGATTATTGCCATAATCCTAAAGAATTGCTTCTCAAATACAAATTATAACGTATTGATTTCTCTAAAATAATTCCCTAAAAAAACAAGAAGATTTAATGGAAAGTAATATGGGTAAGGATACACAAGTATCTTAAAAATTTTAGGAGGTAACATTTATGTTTTTTAAAAAGTTTGAAACAGAAGGATTGTCTCATTTTTCATACATGGTTGGTGATGGTAATGAAATTGCTGTGATTGATCCAATGCGTGATGTTGGGGTCTATATGAAGGAGGCCCGTGAGGCAGGTATGAAAATCAGCCATATTTTTGAAACGCATCGTAATGAAGACTATATAATCGGGTCGATGGAATTGCAGGCTAAAACCGGTGCCCGGATTTATATTTCAGGTTATGAAGATCTCGGATATGTCTATGGAGAGAAAATCAGTGACGGACATACAGTGCAAATAGGTTCGATTACCATAAAAGCTGTTCACACACCAGGTCATACGTTAGGCCACATGAGTTACGCCGTTTATGAAAAAGGTAAAGCGCAGCCGTACCTGGTCTTTACAGGAGATTGTTTGTTTATGGGCGACCTAGGCCGCACAGATTTTTACGGAAAAGAAAATCTTGAAAAAATGACGGGTCTTTTGTATGATAGTATCTTTGAAAAATTGATGCCTCTTGGAGATGATGTTCTGGTATTTCCCGCACATGGGCCGGGATCAGCTTGTGGAATCAGCATGGATGATCGTCCGGTATCAACGATGGCTTATGAAAGAAGGCATAATATAGCTTTACAAGTTAACTCCAAAGAAGAATTTATAGAAACCTTTGGGAGAATGCGGATTAAGCCTCAGTACTTTGAAACGATGGAAGTTCTAAATGTTAAAGGCGCTCCTTTTGTTGGCGAGGAAGTTGTCTTAAATCCATTGACAGTTGAAGAAGTCCGGGAAATGATGGATGATGTTCTTCTTCTTGATGTTCGTTCTAAAGAAGCGCATTTCGGAGGACATATTCCGGGTTCCATCTTTATGTCTAAAGACAACATCTCTACATTCCTTGGTGCGATCTACTCACCTGAACAAAAAATTGTATTTGCTATCGATGGAAATGAGGGCGATGTGGATGAACTCTACTGGTACTGCCGTCGGACCGGATTTGATAACCTCATTGGATACCTTCCGAATGCCTGTAAAAAATGGGAAGAATATGGTTATGAACTCGAAAAAATGCCAACAATCAATGGTAAAAAATTCAGTGAATTTCCTGAAGATGACAGCTATACCTTGCTGGATATCCGGAAAAATGAAGAAATTGAACCACAAGATCCGGAATACAATCGTATTAATCTGCCATTACAGCGGATCAGCGAATGCCTGCCAATGGTTTCAAAAGAAAAGCCGATCTATATTCTTTGCGGATCGGGTGAACGGGCTACAATAGCGGCATCCTATCTGACTATGAAAGGATACGTTTCACTAGTGATCACCGGTGGAGTCAGAATGCTGGCGGCTTTACAAAAATAAATCGGGGAGTAAAGGATTATGACTTATGATATCGTTGTTTCATTTGTGATTCTGGTAATGGCGATTATTCTATTTTCAACAGAAAAAATAAGATCTGATTTAACGGCGATTCTGATTATGATTCTTTTGCCCTGGACAAATGTGATTACGGTAGAGGAAGCTTTTTCCGGATTATCATCAAATGCAGTCATTACGGTGATTGCTGTGATGATCATGGGTTATGGAATTGAAAAATCCGGGGCGATGGACGCTGTCGCCCTTTTAATTACCCAAAAGGCAGGCAATGAAGAGAATAAAGCGGTGACCTATATTTCAGGAACCGTTGGTATCATCTCATCTTTTATGCAAAACATTGGAGCCGTTGCCTTGTTTTTGCCGGTTGCCAAAAAAATCAGCAGAAGTATGGGCGCTAATTCAAAAAAATTTTTGATGCCAATGGGATTCGCCGGTATTCTGGGGGGGACACTGACCATGATTGCTTCCGGCCCGCTAATTATTTTAAATGATCTGCTAGGAGAGCGCGGCCATGATCCTTTCCATTTATTCAGCGTAACTCCGGTCGGGCTGGTCTTACTTGGTTCAGGGTTACTCTACTTTTATTTTTTCAGGAACTTCTTTGCTTCAGAAACGAAGGAAGAATCCGTTCAGCAAGAAGATTCTGTGCTGAATCTTTACCAACTCCCAAAAAGTGTCTATGAAATCGAAATCACCAAAGACAGTCCGCTTATTGGAAAAAATATTGAAGAAATCAGTTTGTGGGGAGAAAAGAAAATACACATTTTAGCGATCTGGGACTCGGACAGCATTACCTATTCACCCTGGCGAAAAACAAAATTCAGTCATTCCCAGAGAATCGCCGTTTTTGGTGATGTTAAAGATATTGATAAATTTTGCACAGAGTATAAACTGGATAAAAAATCATTCCTGGATGTGTTCCAGGAATTACAAAATGAAGAAGTAGCTGGATTTGCCGAGATGATCGTTCCACCTAAATCGCAGGTCAAAGGTAAAACCCTGGAAGAAATTGCGCTTAGAAAAAACTTTAAAGTGGAACCTATTATCTATATCAGTCCAGAAGGTGAACGCCTTGAGTGTATTGAAAGACCTCTTGAGGCAGGACTGCAGATTATTGTATTTGGAAAATGGGAAGATATTAAAAAGATTAAAGATTCCCGGGACTTTTTTGTGATTACCGATGTGCGTCCCGTTAAAGAGCAAGTTGGAAAATATAGAAAATATTTTGCGTTACTCTCTTTGGCTTTAGCCATGGGATTAGTTATCGCAGGTTTTTCATTACCATTAAGCTTTTTAACCGGAGCTATGCTCATGGTAGCCAGTGGAGCCGTTGCTAAAGATGAACTGTACCGGGCTGTTGACTGGCGTACTGTTTTTTTGCTGGCTGGATTAATTCCTCTGGGAACGGCTTTCGAAAAAAGCGGGGCAGCGGCTTTAAGTGCAGATTTGATGATGGGACTGATTTCTGAGTGGCCGGTGTTTTTATTCCTGTTAGTGATTGGAATCGTGACATCCTTTTTCTCATTATTCATGTCTAATGTAGCAGCCACCGTGCTCTTGGTACCCATAGTTGTAGCCATGTCTTCCGGGATCGACATTGATCCGAGATCCCTGGCCCTTCTTGTTGCGATATCGGCCTCGAATTCTTTTATTATCCCAACTCATCAGGTTAATGCCTATATCAAGACGCCCGGGAAATACAGTAACCAGGAATTTATTCGGGCCGGAAGTCTAATGACAATAATCTTTTTAGTGGTATCGGTAACGATGATTTATTTCTTTTATCTGTAAAAAAAGGAGGAACAGAACGATGGAATTATTAATGCTTGAAAGGTGGTCCCCTTATTTAGTTGGCGTTCTGATTGGATTGCTAAACATTACAGCAATGGTGATATCAAAAAAGCCTCTTGGAGCTTCGACAAGCTTCGTTAAAGCTAGTGGTTATTTTGTTAAAACGTTCAACAAAGAAAAAGTCGATAAAAATGAGTACTACCAGAAAAACAAACCGGAAGTAGATTGGGGTATGATGCTGTTATTCGGAATTGTTATCGGCGCCTTTGTGTCAGCACAATTATCCGGAGATTTTGGATCACAAGCCATCCCGCCGATGTGGGAAAATGAAATATCGGGAAGTTTCCCATTGCGTTTTGTTGCGGCCTTGATTGGCGGAATCTTTTTAGGTATCGGATCAAGATGGGCCAATGGGTGCACCAGTGGCCATGGGATCAGTGGAACGAGTCAATTATCGGTGCTAAGCTGGGTAGCAGCGATAGGATTTTTTATAGGTGGAATCGCTGTGGCGTTCCTTATCTATGGGATATAGAGGTGGAAAAAGATGAAAATATATCATAACAATAAGTCGCTGCAGTTATTTTTTGGATTACTGATTGGGTTTGCCTTTGGTTTTCTGCTTCAAAAAGGCGGAGTCACAAAATATGATGTGATTGTAGGGCAGTTGAGACTGATCGATTTTACGGTGATCCAGGTAATCCTGACGGCAATCATCGTTACGATGCTTGGGATCAGCATTCTTAAACCAATGGGGATTATTGAAGTAAAAGCAAAGTCAGGATCGATTAAAAATTCAGTGATCGGTGGTTTAATTTTTGGGGTCGGATTCGGGATATTAGGTTATTGCCCTGGAACGGTTGCCGGCGCTGTTGGTAATGGATATCTTGATGCTTTGACAGGGGGAGTAATAGGAATGCTGGCCGGATCAGCTATTTTTGCTCTGTTATTTCCGATGTTAAAAGAAAAAAAGTGGCTTACACTAGATCAGCATAGTGAAGTGTCACAATTTGATGCGATTAAAGGTCATCCATTGAAAGTAACCATTCCCCTGGCTGTTTTTTTTAGTGTGATTTTGATGCTAATCCATTAGCAAATTAAGCATATCCTGCTAAAACGAACCAGGTAATGATAATTACGGTAACAACTATTATTATTTGAAAGGAGAAGTTACTATGAGAGGCTTAGGTATAATTGGAACCATATTGGTTGTATTAGTGATTCTTTGGTTTTTTAACTTAATTTAAAAAAGAACGCGGCGATTTACCAAGAGTAATTCATCAAATATATGACCACCTATTTATGATAATAAAGATTTTTGTCAGTAGGTGGTTTTATTATGATTATAATGGAAAGGCGGGAATAATAGGTGGCTCAAAACGGAATTATGTTTCAATATTTTGAATGGTATATGGAGGGTCTTGATAATCAACTTTGGGTCCATTTGAAAGAGGAAGCCGGGCATCTGAAAAAGCTGGGTACCACCAGTGTCTGGATCCCTCCGGTATTCAAGGCTACTTCACCCTTTGATGCAGGCTACGGCACTTATGATCTTTACGACCTGGGTGAATTTGATCAAAAGGGATCGGTCGAAACTAAGTATGGATCAAAGGAAGAACTTCTGGAAGCCATTCGTGTGCTTCATGAGCATGGGATACAGGTATACGCCGATGTAGTCTTAAACCATAAAGCTAATGGTGATGAAAAAGAGACGTTTATGGTAAGGGAAATGGATCCTTCCGATCGAACAAAAGCGATTTCAGAAGCCTACGAAATTGATGCCTGGACAAAATTCACCTTCCCGGGACGCGGTGATCAGTATTCTTCATTTAAGTGGAGGTGGATCCATTTCTCCGGAGTTGATTTCAATGCGAGAAATAGTAAACGTGCCATTTACATGATCGAAGGCAGTAACAAAGAGTGGTCAGATGGAGTCAATTATGAAAAGGGAAATTTTGACTACCTTATGTTTAATAATATTGATTTCAGATCTGACGATGTGGTGAAGGAGATAGGAAACTGGGCCATTTGGTTTGTCAATGAGACGGGTGTGGATGGTTTCCGCTTTGATGCAGTTAAGCACATCAATGACTATTTTGTGCGTGACCTCGTCCGGAAAATCAAACGTGAATACCGCAAAGATTTCTATGCAGTGGGGGAATACTGGAGTCAGGAGACAGAAGAGATCAACAACTATCTGGAAAACACTGACTACGAGATGGATTTGTTTGATGTGAAACTTCATTTTAATATGTATATGGCCAGTTATTCCGGTGATCAATACGATATGAGCAAAATCTTTGAAGGAACACTGGTCCGGGAACATCCGGATTATGCGGTGACCTTTGTAGACAACCATGACTCTCAGCCGACACAGGCTCTGCAGTCCTGGCTTGAACCCTGGTTTAAGCCGTTAGCCTATGCACTGATCCTGCTCCGTCGGGACGGATACCCGTGTATATTCTTTGGAGATTACTATGGCATCAAGTCTCCGGAGCCCATTGAAGGGCAGCGGGAAATGATAGATGCATTACTGTATCTGCGGACTCGTCATGCCTATGGCGAAGAGGTGGACTATTTTGATCACAATAATATCATCGGCTGGGTTCGGATGGGTGATGAAGAGCATCCTTATGGTTGTGCGGTTGTCATGAGTAATGGCGAAGGTGGAGAAAAACAAATGAACGTTGGTTCCATCAATCAAGGTGCTAGTTATGCCGATTACGCCGGGAACCGGACTGATAAAGTCACTATTGATAAGGATGGCAATGGTGTCTTTCCCTGTAACGGTGGTCAGGTTTCTGTCTGGGTCAGAGATCAGGTGGAGTTCGATGATGCATATAACGAAGATGAAATAGACGGATAGGGATAAGCGTCAGGATTTTTGAAAAATTGACTATCGTAATACATTGTAGTACAATAATATTTTAAGGAGGTATTACTATGGTTTCTGTAAGATTTAATCCCGAAGATGAAAAAATCATTAGAAATTATGCAAATTCAAAAAACATGAAAATTTCTGAATTTATCAGAGAGGCCTCATTAGAAAAAATAGAAGAAGAATTGGATTTGAAAATAGTCAATGAATATCTAAATAAAAAAGAATCAATAGAGCATTACGATGCTAATGAAGTTGAAAAAAAACTGGGGTTATGAGTCACAAACTAATATATACAGAAAACAGCCTGAGGCAAATAAAGAAAATGGATGAAAATGTTCAAAAACTGTTGATCAGTTATATGAGAAAGATCGAAAATCTCGAAGAACCCAGAGCTAAAGGAAAAGCATTATCAGTCCATTTGAAAGGGTTCTGGAGATTTCGGGTAGAGGATTTTAGAATTATCTGTGAAATAGATGATGAAAGAATCACTATTGTAGTCATTGATATTGGACACAAAAAAAATATATACAGATAAGCTTCTGCTATTAAAATTAAGGAGAAAATAATTTTGGATATAAGTAAAGGAAAAAAGATGACGATAGGCACAAAAGTCAGAGTTGTACAAAAGCAGGATCAGCGCTCGGGGAAATTAACCGATGGAGTTGTTGGGAAAATCCTTACAAAATCACAAACACATCCGCATGGAATTAAAGTGATGCTCGATAATGGTCTTGTAGGAAGAGTCAAAGAAATCATAGAATAGGAAAAGTGCTTCTTTGGAATGTTGCTGAATAAGGAAGCGCTTTTTTTGATTGTAAAAACCTGTATAATAAGGCAGGGTAAAAAGATGTCCGGGGAATGGACGAAAAGGAGAAATAGAAGTGTTATTTGAAGAATTAAAGATTATTGAGCCTATTCAGAAGGCTTTAAAAACTGAAGGATATACGAATCCTACACCGATACAAGTGAAAGCGATTCCTTCTTTATTAAAAGGAAAAGATTTATTGGGTTGCGCTCAAACAGGAACGGGTAAAACCGCAGCTTTTGCGATTCCGATTTTACAGGGGATTGCAAAATTTCCTGTAAATCCTAAAGGAAAAAGACCGATAAAAGCCTTGATATTAGCTCCAACACGGGAATTGGCTATCCAAATCGGGGATAGCTTTAAAGCCTATGGAAGGCATCTGGGATTAAAATCATTAGTCATCTATGGAGGAGTCTCACAAAATCCGCAAACGAAGTTTTTGGGAATCGGAATTGATATCCTTGTGGCCACGCCGGGGAGATTGTTAGATCTGATTAATCAGGGATTTGTCAAATTAGATAAAGTTGATTATTTTGTCCTGGATGAGTCCGATCAAATGCTTGATATGGGCATGCTTCCGGATGTAAAGAGAATCATAACAAACATTCCGGTTAAAAGGCAGACGATGCTTTTTTCTGCAACCATGCCGGAAGAAATAGAAAAACTAGCGAATCAATTGTTAAAAGATCCAATGAAAGTCGAAGTAACGCCGGTATCATCGACTGTCGAAGTGATCAGACAGGAAGTCTATTTTGTAAATAAGAAAAATAAAACGGCGCTATTGATAGAATTGCTTAAAAATAAAGACATTCTCTCTGCGCTAGTGTTCTCAAGAACCAAACGTGGAGCCGATAAAATTGTAAAATCACTAGTTAAAGCAGGATATACGGCTGAGGCTATTCACGGAAATAAATCCCAGAATGCCAGACAGGCGGCATTAAATAGTTTTAAGGCAAAAAGAACAAGAATCCTGGTTGCTACTGACATTGCGGCCAGAGGGATTGATATTGATGAATTATCACATGTGTTTAACTTTGATCTGCCGGAGGTACCGGAAACGTATGTTCACCGGATTGGACGGACAGGAAGAGCCGGCCTTGGCGGAATCGCGATCGCATTTTGTGACCATGAAGAAAAACCGCTATTGAAAGATATTCAGAAACTTATCGGAAAAACCATACCGGTAGTTGAAGAACATCCATTTCCTTTAGTGGATATGCCACCTGAGTATAAGCCGGCACAGCCGGTAAAAAAATTGGCGGTAAAAAATGCCAGACCAAGCAACAGACGACCAAAATACAAAGACAGATAGATCCTGTGAATAAGGATGAGTAGACCGCTAATTTTTTAGCGGTCTTTATTTTTGCTGAATATAAAAGCACTGACCCCCGAATGTCAGACTAGTGTCCTTTTGGAGGTCAGTGCTATTTTGTTTCAGCTTATATAGCTTAAAGTTTAATCATCTTTCTTTTCTCGTTCAAAATCTGTAATTTCGCCAGTAAAGGCATCGATTTCTAATTCGTATTCATAGCCTTCAAAGATAATTTCGATCTCGTATTCAGCGTCTTCGCGATCATACTCAAACTCGACAACTGTGCCACCACCAATTCTAGTCAAAGCAATTTCAATGGCCTTATCACGACTGATTACCGTTTGAGTTGAAGACGATGGTGTGGAGGCATCATCTTTACGCTCCTGTTCGAAGTCTTTAATCTCGCCAGTAAAGGCATCGATCTCTAATTCGTATTCATAGCCTTCAAAGATAATCTCGATCTCGTATTCAGCATCATCACGATCATACTCAAACTCGACAATTGTTCCGCCTCCAACTTTAGCCAGAGCAATTTCAATAGCCTTATCCCGACCAATTACGGTTTGGTTAGAGGGTGCTCCAGAAAACGCATCATCGTCCCGTTCCCATTCGAACTTCTTAATTTCGCCAGTAAAGGCGTCGATTTCTACATCGTATTCCCGACCATTAAACGAAATTTCAACTTCGTACTCAGCATCATCGCGATCATATTCAAATTCGGTAACAGTACCGCCTCCAACGCGTTCAAGTGCAATCGCAATCGCTCTTTCCAGACCAATCACTTCTTGACTTGAAGGTGAATCTGAAGATGTATCATCGTCCCGCTCCCGCTCGAATTTTTTAATATCTCCTGTAAAGGCGTCGATGTCTAAGTCATATTCATAGCCATTATAGTAGATTTCAATCTCATATTCAGCATCATCGCGATCATATTCGAACTCGGTAACGGTTCCTCCACCAACGTGTTCAAGTGCGATCGCAATCGCTCTTTCAAAACCAATCACTTCTCGATTTTCTGAGTCTGATACATGACCACGGGTAAATCTAGCAAACAATTCATCAGGAGATACATTGATTTGCTCTGCAGTGATCAGTAGATCCTGAAGACTTATTCGTGATAATTCATCATAGGTTAGGTCTGCATTCTTCTCAAGCAGATTTTTTATAAGTGTCCGTCTTCCTCTTGAAACTTCTGGATCATCGTCGCTGTCATCGGTTTCAGTCCAGCCTTGAAGTAAAATTGTGTATTCCAATTGTCTGTTCTCAAGAAGGGCAGCGATCGCTGCATTGACTTTTTCTACATAGGCATCATGTAATTCATCATTTGCCACGGTGATCATTACGATATTATCATGACCACCAGAAATGTGGCCAGTAAGGATCATTCGATCGACCAATCCGTTTATAACAGCCTCTAAATTTCGGTCGTCCATCTCATATCCTTCTAAAAATTCCCTGGCATCATCATTAAGCGCCTCAATGTTTGTGACTCGCTCCAGCCGGTTTGTGGTAATTTCCAGACTGGGGTTTACATCAAGTGTAAACTGATGAGCCGGCCATATTAAAAATGCGACAACAATAATGGCTATGACAACCACACTGCTCAACAGTCCAATGTTCTTTTTACTTGCATCCATGGTTACGTCCTCCTTGTGTAGTGCTACTTTACTTTCTACCCTTATAACGCTGGAAGGTTTGCTTTTATTTCATTATATTTTAATTTTTTAATCATCTTTTTCAAAAGAAAGAATTTCACCTGTGTAGGCATCAATCTCTAGTTCGTATTCTACCCCGTCAAAATCTAATTCGACTTCGTAAATGAAACGGTCATCTTCTTCATCAAGTTCAATTTTCTCGATGATCCCACCGCCAACCCGATTAAGGGCGATTTCCCTTGCCTGATTGAGACCAATCAATCCCGGATCACCATAAAATCTGTCATCATCGTCTAATTCATCGGAATCGATTTCTGTAATGTCGCCTGTTAAAGCATCCATTTCTATCTCGTACTCATAACCATTAAATTGAATGGTTATCTCGTACTCCTGATCATCAGCGTCATATTCCAGCTCAATAACCATACCGCCACCGACTCGATTGAGAGCGATTTCTTTTGCTTCATGCATAGATACTCTCTCTGACAAACCTGGTTTTGGTTGATTTTGTGGTTCTGTCTCTGGTTCAGAACTTTCAGGGATGTCCGGCAAACGAAACTCTTCATAGTTATCATCCGACTCAACGATACGATCAAGTCTTAAGTCTGTCTGAAGAGACAGCATCAGTAATTCTTTTAAAGATAGATGTACTAAATCTTCCAGCAGAAAATCAGGGTTTAAGATCATTAAGTTTCGAATAAAGGTAATTTTTCCCATGGTCATATTATAATTCTCTGAAAATTCTACCAAGGTACTGTTTTTGTCGATGACCTGACGAAGAACAACAAGAGTAAATTCTTTATCGTCAAAGTATTGATGAATGGTATTGTCGAAATTCCGAAGGATTTCTTTACTTTTTTCCTGATCCTTATTAAAAGCGGAAACCAGCATGACTTGTCGTGTATCTTTTAAGATGCCTTTTTCCAGCATATTATCCAGAATCTGCTCCTGAACCTGACCGATCTCTTTTTTTCGATAGTCAATGGATGCAATGATTTCCTTGCCCAAATCATTACTGCCACTTACATCAATCACTTGGTCTTGACGATTGGTGACTATTTCAATTCCGGGATTCACATCAAAATAGAGATAACTGTCAGGGCTAAAAGAATAGTAGTACCATCCGGTAAGTCCCATCACCAGCATCAGCATAAAGGAAACACCAAGAGAAAGAGGTCTTAAGAATCTGCGATGAATGCTGGATTTTTTCTGTTCTGTGACCGAGTCATGCTTTTGCATTTTTTCAATGGGAGTGTCCTGGATGGTTTTAAATAGATCAATGGGAGCCTCATTTACTGCTCGTTGCAATCGTTGTTGAATCTCTTTGTTGTTCAATGGGTTTCCTCCTTTCCGGATAATTCTTTTCGTAATTTTTTAAGCGCCCGATGATATTTTGACAAAACGGTTGCGATAGGGAGATTGAGATTTTCTGCCAATTCACGATGTTTAAATCCGGAGACGCTGTGCAGAAGAACAATTTGCCGCTCTTCCTCAGTCAAAATTTTCATAGCTGAAGATAATACCATCCGATCATCGGGATCGGATACATAAGAATAATTCGGATCATTCTCGAGATCTAATTCTTCCGAATCGGTAAATCTTTGCTTTCTTCGAAGTTGATCCCTGGCTAAATTTTTGGCGATGGTAAACATCCATGCCAGGGGTTTCCCCATCGGTTTATATAAATGGGCGGCTGATCGAATTTTGATATAGGTATCCTGTACAAGGTCCAGGGCATCTTCATGATGTTTCACGATGGAGAGAACATAGGCATACAAAACACGGTGAGTAGACTCATAAAGCTCTTTTAGGGCTTCCGGGTCATCATCACCGATTCTTTGAAAGATTCCCTCATCAATAGGGGCTAATGTTGGTTGGTTACCCTCAGGTACCGGGTTTCCCCATACAGTTGCAAAAAGTATCATCATGAGCTCCTTTCATTCAGTTAACTACTGAGATCGCTGTTTTATTGCATACGTTCGTCTTTTTTTTAGAGCAAACCGACTTCCAGATGAATGGGTCGGTCATCGAGTATAGGGGAAGGTGTTTCCCAGTGGACCGTATAAAGTGTACTTTGGTATTTGATGTGTTTGAGTTTTTGGAAAACGGGTGTTAAAGGATGATTTTCGGTAAAACCTGCCATCAAGAAATCATAGTTCTTTGAATGTTTTGCCACCTGATGGATAAAAGAAGCTGCTATGGTGGGATCGTGATCTTTCGCACAAAAAAGAGCAATGCTTCCATAATTAGCCGGAAGGTTTTCTTTAGGCAGATTTGGATATCCTAACCAGTGCAGGGGCAG
>SKKY01000093.1 GCA_007123515.1 Clostridia bacterium | reverse complement strand
GGCTTTTCAATTGGATATGGCTGATACTTCCTGCACTTTCTGCGGGCAGTGTGTGGCGGTTTGCCCGACAGCCGCTTTAACAGAGATTGATAACACATCTAAGGTCTGGCAGGCCCTGAATTCCCCCGATAAACATGTTGTTGTCCAAGTGGCACCGGCAGTTCGGGTAGCCATTGGAGAGCTTTTCGGGCTAGATGCCGGAAGCATTTCAACAGGGAAGTTAGTCAGCGCCTTACGCGCTTTACATTTTGACGGAATTTTTGATACTAATTTTGGTGCAGATCTGACCATTATGGAAGAAGCCTCTGAACTAATTCACAGGATCGAGCACGGTGGAACACTTCCGATGCTGACAAGCTGCTGTCCGGCCTGGGTTAAGTTCTTTGAACATCAGTTTCCTGATCTGTTGGATATCCCCTCTACCTGCAAATCACCAATGATTATGCTAGGGGCCATCTCAAAAACCTACTATGCGGAAAAAATGAACATCGATCCCGAAGACATTATCATGGTATCGGTTATGCCCTGCCTGGCTAAAAAAGCTGAAGCTAAACGTTCAGAACTGACAAAAGATGAAAATGAAAACGTGGATATCGTCATCACTACCCGCGAGCTCGGACATATGCTCAAAGAAGCCGGTATTAATTTCAACCGTTTGCCTGACAGTGATTTTGATTCAATCCTTGGCGAAAGTACCGGAGCGTCTGTCATTTTCGGAGCGACCGGAGGCGTAATTGAAGCCGCTGTAAGAACGGTTTATGAATGGATGACTAAAGAGCCCCTTGAAAAAATTGATTTTGAACAGCTTCGAGGTTTAGAGGGCATTCGCTCAGCTACCGTTAAGGTTGGTGATAAGAATTTGCGAATCGGTATCGCTCATGGTCTCGGTAATGCAAGGAAATTGTTAGAAGACATTCGTGACGGGATCTCCCACTTTGATGCAATTGAAATTATGGCCTGTCCCGGTGGTTGTATCGGTGGTGGCGGACAACCATATCATCATGGTGATATGGAGATCATTAAGAAACGTCAGATGGCTATTTATCAGGCCGACAAAAATAAGAAGCTAAGAAAATCTCATGAAAACCCGTACATTCAAACACTATATGAGGAATATCTCGATAAACCGGGAAGTGAAAAGGCTCATAAACTTCTGCATACTCATTACGTTCCTCGTAAAAGAATTTAAAAATCTAATTAAAAAACGCTCTCTGATTATCTTGTCAGAGAGCGTTCTTCTTATTTCATCCGAAATTTTGTTTTACTTTACACCGGTAGAGCTAAATCCGTTTCTGTTTTGATTGGTAAGTTTATCCACTTCCGTAAAACGAATGGGTGGCATTTTTTTAACAATTTTAAACTGACAGATTCTGTCATTTTTTTCAATCCGGCCATCTTCAAAAGCATAAACAGGCATCATCCACTGGTCATCATTACCACAATAAGATTCATCAATAATGCCGGTGCTGTTAGTCTGTATGATTTTAAAATTTTTATAGGCACCGCTTCTCGGAACTACATGAGCTTCAAAATTTTCCGGTAATTGTACCGATATGCCTAACGGAATAAGATGTTGTTTTCCTTTTTCTAACACCACATCCTGAGCGGCTCGCAGATCAATCCAATCACCTTTTTCTATTTTTTCCATTCTGATAAGATCCGGCGTATGATACCTGACTTTTACTTCCACCTCAGCGGGTTGTAAAACGATGGTTTTTTGGCCATGGCATAAATCACATTTTTCATTTGTATCTATAGACAGTCCGCTACCGCAGCACTGTGGACAAACATAGATCATAAGAGCCTCCTCTATGAGCATGGACTAAAGCCGCAGTCGCTGCAGATCGCACAACCGTTGGCTTGGTACATAACCCCTTCTTTTTCACAGCTTGGACACTTTGAGTAAAGTCCGCTGGTGATTTGTAACTGCACATATTTCTCTTTTTCTTTTATTGTAATTTCAAGGTTTTCTTCTTGCGGACTACTTACATCAGACTCTTTGTCTTCTTTCTTTTTTTTATCTCCGGTCATAAGCACCGCCTGACGTTCACAGTTGTTTCTAAAAACCGTAATTCCTTTAAGTCCATTTTCCCAGGCATACATATAGATATCCTCGATATCCTGAATTGTAGCTTCCTCCGGTAAATTAACCGTCGATGAAATCGATGCATCAATATGTTGCTGCCAGACCGCTTGCATTTCTATTCGATCCTGGAAGTTGATATCCTCTGAGACCACAAAGAATCCAGGCAGATCCTCTTCATGGCTGATCCGATTCACTTCCATATATTCCTGTGCCACTTTAGCAAAGACTTTGTATTGGAAGGTATCAGCTTCCTCTTCATTGTGTGTAGAGCGCGTATAGCTTAAAGAGAAGATCGGTTCGATACCTCCGGAAACACCCAGCATCGAGCTTGTTGATCCGGTAGGTGCTGCAGTCAGGAGTTGTGAATTTCGCAGTCCATATTTTTTCACCATTTCGCGGGCTTCCGAATCAAGCGCTTTGAAAAATGGTGATTCTTTAATGTATTCGTACTGATACGCTGGAAACGATCCCTGCTCTTTAGATAGAAGGGCCGAGGCTTTTACCACTGAATTTTTCATAAGCGAGGCTACTTTATCAGCCATTTCTTTTGATTCAAAAGAACCATAGGTAATCCCCAAACTAATAAACATATCGCCAAGTCCCATGATCCCGATTCCAATTTGTCTGTAATTTCTGGCCACTTCACGCTGCTGCTCTAAAGGATGAAAATCAATTCCTTCATCAAGCACTTCGTTCATCGCAACTGTCACATCATACATCGCACTGGTAAAATCTTCAAAATCAAAAAAGGCATTCTCAGTACATGGATTACGAACAAACGCTGAGAGGTTTACAGCGCCAAGTAGGCAGGAGCCGTAGGCCATCAATGGCTGTTCTCCGCAGGGATTTGTTCCGGCGAAAGAAAATCCAGGGACCTTTGACATCAGATGGTAGGACTCAATTCTATCCCAAAACAGCATTCCCGGCTCGCCCATCCGCCAGTTGTTTTCTGCGATTCTTCTAAAGACCTCACGGGCATTTATTGTCTTTTTAACTTCAATCATCTGCCCATTGCTTTCAAAGGTAAACGTTGTCAAAAAATCACGATGGTATTTGACAGCATCCATAAAGGCATTAGTGACCATCAGGCTGATGTTGGCTTTTGTGATCTTTTGAAGATCAAGTTTTATATCAATAAATTCTATAATATCAGGGTGATCTACAGGCAAAGAAATCATTAATGCTCCCCGGCGACCGTTTTGGCCTATCAATTTAGTCGTCAGATCATAAAGATCCATAAAAGAAACCGCTCCGGTTGTAGTGCGTGCCGAGTTGTTAACTTTCGAATTTTTAGGACGAAGGTCACCAATCGAAATACCGACACCGCCTCCATAGGAATACGTTCTGCCGACTTCAGCAGCCGCATTGAAAATACCTTCGATACTGTCTTGCGGCGGTGCAATCACATAACAATTAGAGTATGTAGACTTATTATCATCGGTAACAGTACCCCGGTTTGCAAGAATTCGACCACCAAAAAGAAATTGTTTATTTCTGATTCTTTTTTTAATCCGGCTGTTGCCGCCACTGACCCTATCCGACCATTCATTGAAAGACTCACCTTCATAACGGTAGCGATTCTCCCAGATGCCTCTTTCAAGTTCAGTCATATCCCATTCCTGATGACGAAGCTCATTTCTCTTAGCTCTGTAAAGAATGTACTTTTTAGCTACAGAGTACAACTGCTTTTCCATCAACTTAAGTTCAACAAGATCCTGGATTTCCTCAACCGAAAAATTATTAGGATCCGCAGAATTTTTAACCTTTTGCTCAATCTCAGAAGCGATATGTTCAGCAATCTCAAACAAATCCTGCGTTACATTCCCTTCCTGCTGCATGGCTTTCGTAATAGCCGTACTAATTTTGTTGAAATTAAAACTCTCAACCGAACCGTCCCTTTTCTTAATAAACACTATATACGACCCCTCTTCTATTTCTTAACACTATATATAGACTATTTTACTCCATTCCAAACATAAATTCAAAGATTTTTAATCATTCCTCACTAGTGTCCCAAACTGTTATACCATTGGGGACGTTTCCCTCTGTTATACCAAAGGGAAACGTCCCCAATTTTTCCCAATTTTTCATTTATAGTATCTTTTTTTACCGTCTGTTATCCAGATGGTGTTTTCTTTTTTTCCGCCTTCTGAGCCATGGGTGTACCCTACGACGTTGAATCCAGCGTTTCCTAACAGGTCTGCGAAGGCTTCGTAATTATTGCATCTTCCTCTGGTACAGGTGGCTATATGGATGGTATCGACTCCGGCTTTGCGAAATTTTTCAATTTTGCTTTCTAGATTTTCTAGTGGGTTCTGATCGCAGCCGGGACAGGTATTAAAGGCCACAAGCTCTAAAGCTTCTGATTCTTCATGCGCGGCAAATGAGTCTGATCGCTGGTTAAAAGAACGAAAGCAGCCATTTGCCGAACATTTTCTGGCGACCTGACCACAAATAAATATCATGATTTTTTTCATAAGAGCCTCTTTTCTTTACGATTATTTCTTTATTATTTTTACAGTAGTAAGAATATATAACATCATAAATAAAGTTTCAACAAAAAACTCATCTCACATATCCTTATTGTGATACTATAAAAATAATAAAATGAATTATAAATTATTATATTGATTTTTGTAACTATATAATTTCTTATTCGTTTTATATATAAGAGAGGCTTTTATGAGGTATGATCGTATGGAATATAAAAATGCTGAAGACATCTATCGGCGGTATATGAATGAGCTCTACCATTATCTGCTGCAATTATCCGGACATCCACAGACAGCCGAAGATCTTGTTCAGGATACTTTTATCAAGGCCTACACGTACTTAGATAGCTATGATGAAATAACTATCCGCTCCTGGCTTTTTAAAGTTGCACGTAATGCTTATATCGACTGGTACCGCCGCGAGAAGAAACAGGTGCCCACCGATCCTTTAGATCTATCTGCAGCCAACACCGGTACCAGCATAAGCCCAGAATCACATTATCTGATTCTGGAGGATATAAACCGATGGCTGCATGCCGTTTATGCTTTACCAAAACCCTATAAAGAAGTGATTCTTCTGCGCGACTATTATAGCTTTAGCTACGAGGAAATCAGTTCTGTTCTACAAATCAGCAACGCAAATGTAAAAGTGCGGCTCTTTCGGGCCCGCCAAAAAATAAACGAGGTGATCCAGGATGGATTGTAAAGAATTTAAAGAATTACAAAAAAAATATAGTAATGGTTCACTGTCTGATACTGAAGCAGAAAAGCTACAAGCACATCTGGCTGAGTGCCGGAAATGCCAGAACCATTTTGATCAAGTCACTGAAGAACAATCGGATCTTGATGATAAAAAACAAAATAAGATCATTCGTAAAGCTAAATACAAATCCCGGCTGGCTAACGCTGTCTTCATTCTGCTGCTTCTCATTGTTCTGCAGATCGGCGGTTCCTTTTTATCCAGCTTCTATTTTAATATCGGAGACGAAAACTCCAGGCTCTATCGCACACAAAAAACAGCTGGTTTAATGATTGATCTGGCTTTTCCAAATGTATCTATGCCAATCGCATTACCACCGATGTCCACAACTTTCTCAAAAGCTGGCTGGGGACACAGTTCCGTTGAAATAAAGCCCTATTTTATGGCGCAGGGACACTATGCCCTTGAAAAAACAATCGGAAAAGAAAAGGAAATCGTTGGACACTTATCCCTTAATCAATTTTTTTCAGGGGTTCTTTCTGAATGGGAATGGGCCGACGGCAGCTACCGAAATCTTTTGTATTTTATTCATCCCAGACAGGAAAACCAGAGCCTGGGATCCATTTATGACAGTCCGGATGTATGGGAAACATTGCAGATAATGCCCGATGGAACCGTAGCCGAAATGGCCATCTCTTTTACTGACACATACACGATAGCCAATGTCCGGGAGTTACTTGGAGACTATGATCTTGACATCACATGGTATGCTGTCAGCACCGGCCTCGAAAACGAGTCTGAAAACAACCGGGATCCGGAACATCAGAAACCTTTAACCGCATTTCGCGGAGCCTGGGGGATCCCTTCAGAATCAAGACAAATGCTGCGCAGCCTCGGAGATATAACGCTCACCGAAACAGTAATCACTCATTCGGAAATAACCGGATCATCATTGACTACTACGACAGGCTTCAGGATCGATTCGCCACTTCTGGAACGATATTTCCTGGAATCTCTGACCTTTTTAAAAGATAACGAAGATCTTACAAAAAAAGTATGGCGTGGCAGTACCGATACTCTTAGAATCAGCGAGCGCCACGAATATATCATTCAAAACGGCATTAACGTATACGGTGTTGTCATAACCGGACCGGTAAAAGAGCTATTGCGACTTGAGGATGCACCATTTATCACGGCTCCGGCGTTAGGAGAAATCAGACTTTGGAATTGGTTTAACAGAAGTTTTACAGGAGAGCTGTATTAACGATCTTTTAACACACGCCCCCATATATTCAAGTGGGGGCGTTCCTCGTTTTCAGATTAAATTTTTTCGGCCACATCCAAAAATCCGGGATCATAAATATAAATCGTGCGATAATGCCTCTGCGCTCTTTCTGAATCACCGGTCTCTTCAAGGGCTCTGGCATAAGCATATTTAAATTCAGCTGTCAGCGGATCGAGCTTTCTTTTCCGGACAGGACCCTTTTTTAATACCTCAAGTGCCAGTTCAGGTTTACCTCCCTCAAGATAGGAGGATCCCAGCAAGGTGATAACACTTAGGTCTTCCTGCCGGACTTCGGCCGGCAAAGACTGAATAACAGAAATCGCCTCTAACGGCTCCTTCTTCATCACTTTGACTGATGCATAGATCTTCAGAGCCTCCTGGTGATCCGGATGTTCCTCAAGATAGGTCTCAAGCAAATATTCTGCCTGTTCATACCGGCTGTTTCTGAAATACAATACTACCGACAAAAATGCCAATTCAGAGATCCTCGACTTTTCAAAAGCCTTCTCAAAAAAGTCGGCCGCTTTTATCTCTGATCCTTCTCTTTTCAGGATTTTCACACCTTCTATGTAATTACGGTAGGCTTTTCCTTTATCCGATCTTAAAAATCGCCAATACATAAAGCCGCCGGCAAGCATCGAAAGCAAGCCGAGTATTGGTTCAAATATCAGAAGGATCAAACCTCCAACAATCAAAAAAACCGTGACTTTTGATGGTACGATTTCTTTATAGGCTTTCGAAGCAATCAGTCTCTGAACATCATCCTGGAAATCTTCTTGCTCTCTGTTGTCTGTTGCCGCCTTCTTTTTTCTGTTATGATAGTTGATCATATAGAGACCCGTTCCGGTTAAACCGGCAGAGGTATAGGCTCCTCTCGGTCCGCTCCCCATCCGGAGCCCCTTGACACCGGTGCTGACACCGACGCCCCCTTTAGAAAGACTGAAACGCAATCCTCCGATTTTTTTCGTTCTTCTGAATCTGATACTCATCCGGTACCCTCCTGCATATTTTTCAATAGTTTCAACCGTTTGTGCAGCAGTTCAAGCTTTAATTACTGCAAGCGGTGTTAATTCCACTAAAATTTCAACCAAATCTTCCTGGTTTTTCATTACCTCATTAATATCCTTATATGCTCCGGCAGCCTCATCCAAATCACGCTGATGCCGCAAGGTATGAATCACGCCCTGATCATCTAAAAACTGTGTTTCATGCTTCAGGCAAAGTGTGCGCTGGGCTTCTTTGCGTCCTATTTTCCGTCCGGCTCCATGAGAGCAGGACATAAAAGATTCAGGATTGCCTTTCCCCTTGACAATATAGCTTTTTGTGCCCTGTGAACCCGGTATAATTCCGATCTGCCCATATTTTGCCGCTGTGGCCCCTTTGCGATGCACAATTACTTCCCGGTCAAAATGCGTTTCTTGGGCCGCATAGTTATGATGAATATCAACCATCTCATCAAAAGTTACGTCCTCCTCACCAATGACCTCCGCTACCGATTCTTTCATCGCCTTCATCATTTTGCGACGGTTTTCTCTGGCAAAATCCAGTGCAAAGTTCATAGCATCTAAATACTCTTTTGCCTCCCTGCTTTGCAGAGGCAAATACGCCAGGTCTTTATCCGGAAGATCAATTCTCTTTTCTTTAATTAATCGCAGCGCCTTTTGATGAAAGCTGTTAGCAATTTTATAGCCAAAATTTCTCGAGCCGGAATGCAGCATCAGCCAGATATAACCATCCGACCCTTTTTGAATCTCCATAAAATGATTACCTCCACCCAAGGTGCCCAACTGATACCTGGCGGCTTCGAGTTCTTCGGTGATCACCGGAATTTTTGGTGCTCTGTCAAAACCTTTCCAATGCTGCTTTTCTTTATGATGAGCGAATCCCCTTGGTACTTTTTTCCGAATGGCGGACATTATATTTTTGATAGCTTTTATATCAATTTCTTTCAACGAGGTTCTGACAACCGAAACTCCACAGCCAATATCCACCCCTACAGCATTTGGAATTACCACATCAGTTGTGGCAAGCACACCGCCAATCGGCATTCCATAGCCCTGGTGGCTATCCGGCATTATAGCCACCCATAAATACGTGCAGGGAAGATTCGCCAGATTTTTAGCCTGTTCCAGCGCCCCTTCCTCAATATCATCAAGCCAGAGCTTAATTGGTTTTCTTTCGGTCGTTATGATTTGTTTCATAAAAAACACCTGCTTTTTTATTCTTCTGTATATTGTACCTGAAATAGCTCCTGCTAAAAAGATAAAAAATTAACTGTTACGCATTGATTTTCTTTTCAAACAACTCACAAGCGGGTAATTGTATATAACATACATACAATTTTTTAGGGGGAATAGGATTATGAGAATACTTATCACCGGAGGTACCGGATTTATCGGAGCGCCTCTTTCCAGGCGACTCGCCGAAAAAGGTCATGAGGTCGTTGTCTTAAGTATGAAAAATGAAAAAATCAGTCCGGATCTTTCTGATTACATCAGCTATGTTCCATATGATTATGGTATCAGTAGCCAACTGCCTCCTGCCTTTCTGTCAGCCTTTGATGCCGTTGTCAATTTAGCCGGAGAACCGATTTTTTCCGGTCGCTGGACTCGGGAAAAGAAAAGAGATATTCTTTCAAGCCGCCTATATATCACGCGCCAGATTGTTAATGGACTGGAAAATATCAATGATCAGAAAACCAGGACATTGGTCAACGCTTCTGCAGTCGGTTATTACGGCCCGACCGGTTCTGAAAAAATAGACGAAACCGCAGAACCGGGTGATGATTTTCTTGCTAATGTATGCAGGCGCTGGGAAATGGAGGCCAAAAGAGCTGAAGAGTCCGGAGTACGGACAGTACTGATACGAACCGGTATTGTTCTGGGCAAAGACGGGGGAGCACTTTTAGAGATGGCAAAACCATATAAGTTTTTTCTTGGCGGACCGATAGGTCCTGGTGATCAGTACCTGTCCTGGATTCATCTGGATGATATTGTTAACCTATATATATTTGCCCTTGAAAACCCGGATATGAAGGGTCCCTATAATGCTACCGCCTCTAATCCCGTGACTATGAATGAGTTTTCAAGAGTTCTTGGAAAGGTTCTTGATAAACCATCTGCGGTCAGAGCACCTGATTTTGCCCTGCAGCTTCTTTTGGGGGAAACTGCTACTATCATCACTACCGGTCAGAGAGTGATCCCGGCAAGATTGTCAGAAACAGAATTCACATTCAAACACACTCTGATTTATCCGGCTCTCAAAGATATTTTTGAAAAGTAACATCTGCTTTTTACAATCTCATAACACAAATGAAATATACACGTTTTATAATAAAAACAAATAAACGATATGTTTCTGCCGGCGCTGATTCCCCCCCTAAACAGTGACTGGCCATGATTCATACAATGCCCCCTTTTCCATGTATTATGGAAAAGGGGTTCTTCCTTTTTTGCATTTTTATCTGATTTCCACTATACTACAAAGGATGTTTTAAAATATTTTTTGCAAACCAGAGATGTTGAAAGGGTGCTTTATGAGTATTTTACAAGTAAAAAAATTAAGTCACGGTTTTGGAGACCGTGCCATTTTTGAAGATGTTTCGTTTCGTCTGTTAAAGGGCGAACATATTGGCTTGATTGGGGCAAATGGTGAAGGAAAATCATCATTTATGAATATCATTACCAATCAACTTGAGCCAGATGAAGGTGTGATCGAATGGTCTAAGCGAGTTCGCTCAGGCTATCTTGATCAGCACACTTCTTTAGAAAAAGGAAGTTCCATTAAAGATGTCCTGGAAGAAGCTTTTAAATACCTGTTTGAACTTGAACAGGAAATGAATGATATGTATATGAAAATGGGTGATGTTGATCCGGATGAGCTTGACCGAATGATGGATGATGTCGGCAACATTCAGGATACCCTGAATCATAATGACTTCTATATTATCGATGCCAAGGTTAATGATGTGGCTAAGGGCCTCGGTCTTTTGGAAGTGGGGCTTGATAAAAAAGTCGAAGATTTAAGTGGCGGTCAGCGAACTAAGGTATTGTTAGCAAAGCTTTTGCTTGAAAAACCAGACATCCTTCTTTTAGATGAGCCAACGAACTTTCTTGATGAAGAACACATTGAGTGGTTGCGCAGATATCTTCAGGAATATGAAAATGCTTTTATTCTGATCTCACATGATGTTTCTTTTTTAAACAGTGTTGTAAATTTAATTTATCATATGGAAAACCGCACACTAAGCCGTTACGTTGGTGATTATGATAACTTCATGCGAATTTATGAAGCAAAGAAAAAGCAGAAAGAAGCCGCCTATAAGCAGCAGCAAAATGAAATTGCTGAACTTGAGGACTTTGTCCAGCGCAATAAGGCCAGAGTGGCTACTCGAAATATGGCGATGTCCCGACAGAAAAAATTAGAAAAAATAGATCGCATTGAACTCACTAGAGAAAAACCAAAACCGGAATTTAATTTTAAAAGTGCCCGTACTTCAGGAAAATTAATTTTTGAAGTGTCCGATTTAGTCATCGGCTATGATGAACCACTATGCAGTCCTTTAAACCTTCTGCTTGAAAGAGGGCAAAAAGTAGCGATCACCGGTGCAAATGGATTAGGTAAAACCACCCTTTTACGAAGTATTCTTGGTGAAATACCTGGTCTTTCAGGAAAGGTTGATCGTGGTGAATTTCTGCATATAGGCTACTTTGAACAAGAAACCAAAGAAGCTAATTACAACACCTGTATCGATGAAATCTGGAATGAATTTCGACATCTTACCCAGCAGGAAGTTCGGGCCGCGCTTGCTAAATGCGGGCTAACCACCCAGCATATTGAAAGTAAAGTTGTTGTCTTAAGCGGTGGTGAGCAGGCTAAAGTCAGATTATGCAAGCTGATTAACAAAGAAACCAACTTTCTTGTTCTTGATGAGCCAACAAACCATCTTGATGTCGATGCCAAAGAAGAATTAAAACGCGCCCTTAAAGAATACAAGGGTACAATTCTCTTAATCAGTCATGAACCGGAGTTCTATAGAGATATTGTAACTGATATCTGGAATCTGGAAGACTGGACAACAAAAATCATATAAAAATCAATAAATAAAAAGAGCGTTTCCTTTTCTCCATTAGGAAACGCTCTTTTTTTGTTATTTTCTGTATTCCGGATTTGGCGACTCCGGTCCGCATCCAGCTGTCCATTTACCCCTTTGATTTCCGAAAGCTGGAATTCCTCCGCGATCTTTAATCATCCGGGCCATATGAAGAAGATTCCAGGTCATAAAGGTAGTGTTTCTGTTCGTAAAATCATTGTCCGGTCCGCCTGAATCGGGATCTAAATAAGATGGTCCCGGGCCAACCTCTCCAATCCAGCCTGCATCTGCCTGTGGAGGAATCACAAAACCCAGATGCTGCATAGCATAAAGTATACCCATCGCACAATGCTTGACACCATCTTCATTTCCGGTAATCAAACAGCCTGCCACCCTTCCATAATAGGCGTATTGTTCATCCTTGTTAAGCTCTCCGGATTGTCCATACAGTCGTTCTATGACTTTTTGACAAACTGAACTTTTTTCACCCAGCCAGATTGGAGATCCTATAATAACAATATCTGCATTCATCACCATCTTAAAAATTTCCGGCCAGTCATCCTTTTCCCATCCATGTTCTTTCATATCAGGATACACACCATAGGCAATATCATAATCCACGGCTCTGATATCTTCTATAGACACACCAGCTTTGTCCATAATCGTTTTTGAAAGATCGATTAACCCTTTCGTATGTGAAACATCCGGCGTCTTCTTTAACGTGCAATTAATAAACAATGCTTTTAGATCTGAAAAATCCCATTGGTTTTCACTGATCAGATTTTTTTGAAACTGATTTAATCTGATTTCCATTATACCCCTTCTTTCTTCTAAGATATTACTTATCTTTTAGAAGTACCCTCTTTTGCAGTTACAAAAACTAAATTTTGGGTATTTATAATGAAACCCAACAAGGAGGCCACCATGATAACGATAAAAACAGAACCTCATTTAGAACAAATCAATATGCCCGAAAATTTAGCCATCGGTCTGATGATTGCAGAAAAAAGAAAGGAATGCGCAACACTCGGCATCGATTTTACTTACTATAGCTTCGCTCTGGGGCAATCACCCTTTCCTGTTCCGGAGTCCATACAAAAAGAATTGGAGCACCATGCTGACAAAGTAGAATATGCAGAAGCTGCCGGTATCGAACCATTGAGAAGATCCATTGCTGAATTCAACAAGCGCCATTTTGATATGGATGTTCGTCCGGAAAATATCATAATCGGGCCAGGAACCAAATCACTTTTATTCCTTCTGTTTTCTATCCTTGAAGGAACTTTTGTTGTGCCGGTACCTTCCTGGATTGGTTATACTCCGCTTCTAACTTTTGCTAAAAAAGAATATCGCACACTAGAACTGGATGCATCAGAAAACTACAGACTCAACCCTGAAAAGCTAGACGCAATGTTTGCTGATATAGAAGGAACCGCTATTTTAGTGCTCAATCATCCTAATAATCCGTCCGGTGTCGTCTACAGCAAAAAAGAATTGCAGGACATAACCGATGTATGCAGAAAGCATAATGCCCTTGTCATCTCCGACGAAATCTATGCCTTAACCACTTATGAGTTTGAAAATTTTGTAAGCATGGGAAATGTTTTTCCTGAGGGAACCTTTATCACCAACGGACTTTCAAAAGACCGTTCAGCAGGAGGATATCGTTTCGGAACCTGTCTTCTTCCTGAACAAGGAACTACAAAATTACGAGACACTTTTAAAAAGATAGCTGCCTCCATTTTTAGTAATGTCAGTACCCCGATTCAATATGCAGCGATTAAAGCCTATGCAGAAAACAATGAAATTTCTACATATTTTACAATCATCCGCTCTATTCACAGGATTATGGGTCATCATCTGTCTGAAGCTTTTTCTACAGTTCCCGGCTTGTCCGCCAGTATGCCTGAAGGTGGATTCTATTTTCTTCTTGATTTTAATACCTTCGCAGAAAAGTTAAAAGCCAATGGCATTACAGATGCCAATCAACTTTCAAAAGAATTATTAAAAGATCCCTACGATGTGGCTCTCGTTGCAGGCAAGGCCATTATTACTGATCCCGATAATTTTTTAGCCAGAATTGCCTTTATTGATTATGATGGAGCTGAAGTATACCAGGCCTATTTAGACAATCCTCCCGCCAACACGCAGGAAGAAGTAATTTTTTTTAACCAGCACGGGAAACAAATGCTTGATGGCGTAGAACAGGTTAAACGATTTCTTGATGATTTGAAATAAGAAATCTTATTGTGGGAGGTTACCTTAATGAGGCGCTCCGGTGCATGGGCAGAAAAAAGAGCATTGACCTTTTTATTAGAGAAAGGGTTTCAATGCCTTGAAAAAAATTTTTATTGGAAGTACGGTGAAATCGATCTGATCATGAAGGACAAAAATATGATTGTATTTGTTGAAGTCAGAAGCCTGCATCATAGCTCGGATATCCATCCGGCCGAAACCATTTCCGCATCGAAAATAAAAAAGATAAAAAAAACCGCTCTCTATTATCTGACCCTTCATTACAAAACAGAACACCCGGTTCGTTTTGATGTTGTCTTCATAACGGGCACTCCCGAAAACTTTATGGCCGAACATATTAAAGATGCTTTTTGAATCTTTAGGTTAAAAAAGGTGCCACCGGCTAAAAACCGGAGGCACCTTTATCATCTTATTATTATATATCCCAAACTTCGAGAATCGAGATCACTTTTGTATCAATCAGATTAAACAGGTATTCCGGCTGAAGCCCAAAGAAAACAATCAACACAAGCAAAGAAGTGATGGCAATCATTTCGTATTTTTTTACATCTTTCACTTCATTAAAGCTCATTGGCGTTTCTCCATAGGCCATTCTTTGAAAGGCCCAAAGATAATACCCTGCAGTCAGAACAATACCAAGACCCAGCAATAACACCCAGAAACCATAAGCTTGATAAAAACCTAAGAACACTGTAATTTCACCGATAAAGCCAACAAAACCAGGCATACCCATTGATGCAAAAAAACCAAGAACTAACATGGTCATTCCAACCGGCATCTTTTTATAGAGTCCCTGAAGCAGGGAAATCCGTCTGGTTCCGGTTGCATATTGTATCGTACCACAGGATAAAAAAAGTGCAGCCGTTATCAGTCCGTGAGCCACCATTTGGAAGACGGCTCCTTTTAATCCAAAAAAATTAAAACTCTGGATACCTAAAACAACGAAGCCCATGTGACTAATACTCGAATAGGCAATCATCTTCTTTAAGTCATCCTGTCGTAATGCCACAAGAGCTCCGTAAACCACATTCATTAACCCAAGGAACACAACAGGAATCGTATAATTTATAACAACATCAGGGTTCATTGAATAAGCAACTCTGACCATTCCATAGGTTCCCATTTTAAGAAGAACACCGGCTAAGATCGCACTCCCCGCAGAAGGTGCCTCGACATGAGCATCAGGAAGCCATGTATGAAACGGCACAATCGGAATCTTAACCGCAAATGCAAGAAATAACACAGGAAACCAGATCATCTGGAAGTCCATGGCAAAACTTACCGCCGTCAGCTCAGGAATAGAAAATGTATAGTAGCCAAGAATGCCTGCGGCATGAAAATACATGGCAAAAATACCAATAATCATAACTAATGAAGCGAGATGTGTATAGATTAAAAACTTGTACGAGGCATATTCTCTGCGTTCTCCGCCCCAGATTCCGATAATAAAAAACATGGGGATCAGAACAATTTCCCAAAAGATAAAAAATAAAATAAAGTCAATACTCGAAAAGACTCCAATAACACCGGCTTCAATCAGCATAAACAAACCAAAAAACAGAGCCGGTCTTGTAGTCATACCCCATGAAAAATAAATGGTAATCGGTACAAGAACAGCTGTTAATAAAATCAGTGGAAAACTCAGCCCATCTATCCCGAGATAGTAGGATATTCCCAACTCAGGAAACCAGCTGTATTTTTCAATAAACTGAAAACCCGGATTCTGGCCATCGAATCTAAAATAAGAATATACTGCAATACCCAATACTGCCAAAGAAGAAAATAAAGCAAGTTTACGAGGCATGTCTTGATTATTTCTGAAAAAGAAAATCATGATCGCGGTAAAAACCGGTAAGAATATCATTAATGAAAGCATATGCTTTATCCCCCTCTCTAGCCTTTCAACTGTTCAATAACACTTATGATGCTCTGTAGTATTCTCCCCGGTATCAGACCGGTAACAAATAATATAAGCGCTGTAAAATAAATGCTTGCTTTTGTAATTAGATATCTGCCAGGAGGGTCTGTTAGAACCTCGTTTAGATCATGAGGCTCAGCATCCTT
>SKKY01000103.1 GCA_007123515.1 Clostridia bacterium | reverse complement strand
GGGACACAGGAAGAAGTCATAGGGAGTCATAGGGGACGTGTACCTCTGGTATACCAGAGGTACACGTCCCCTATGACTCCCTATGACTTCTTCCTGTGTCCCTGCTACTTAGAGCAAGAAGGACATTCTTCGAAATCTTTTTCCGGATGTTTTTTCTTAGCTTCCTTTATGGCTTCCTGACAATCCTTGTGACGTCCAATGTAATTGTAGTTTCCGTCTTTCTGTAAATAAGAACATTTTTTTTTGTGCACAGCATGTCTAGGCTCATCACTATTTAGAATATTGAAATAAAAGTTATACATTAAGAAACAACTCCTTTACATAGTTCTTACCCTTTATATACTATAAATAATACAT
The DNA here is from genome assembly GCA_007123515.1 of Clostridia bacterium. GTDB lineage: Bacteria > Bacillota > Peptococcia > Peptococcales > SKKY01 > SKKY01. The sequence goes on along the minus strand of SKKY01000103.1, from coordinate 4,493 downwards.
AGGAGAGAATTTTGTTTTGAGTGATGTCATTGTAGGTAAGTACACTTTGAGGTGATGGATATGTTACGGATGATTGGAATTTTCCCTCATCCTCCGATTGTTTTACCGGAAGTCGGAAGGAATGAGTGGGTTAAAGTAAAACAAACTCATGAATCGATGGAGGAGCTCGCTAAAGATTTTGCTGAAGCGGGGATCAAAAAAGTGGTGGTCATTTCTCCTCATGGACCAAGTTTTAGGGACGCTATTCTGATTAATAATGATGAAGAGATGCACGGAGATCTTAAAAATTTTAATTATGATAAAGAATATCGTTTTCGTAATGACCTGGAAACGGCGAAGAAAATCTACAGGCATCCAAAAAATAGTGCTGGAATTTTTGTCGAAACAAACCCTGAGGGATCCCGTTCATATACGATGAGACACAGTCTTGATCATGGTGTGTTGGTTCCGCTGTATTTTCTGGAAAAGGAAATTGCTGAACTGGAAATTGTGACCGTCAGTCCCGGTTTTTTGTCTGAAAAGGAGCTATTGTCTGCAGGTGAGATTCTCCGGGACGTTCTTGACAGTCATGAAGAACCCTATGGTATCGTTATCAGCGCAGATCTCAGCCATCGACTCGATAAAGATGCTTATTATGGTTTTTCTCCGGCGGGTCCTGTTTTTGATCAGGAAATATGTGATGCAATTGAGGAAAACAGGCTGGAAGATATTGTAAAGATTAATGAAGATATTATTAAAGAAGCCGGACAGTGTGGTTATATCCCGCTGACTATTTTAGTCGGAGCGGTTAAAAATAAAGACTATGACAGTAAGCTCTACAGTTACGAGCATCCTTTTGGAGTTGGTTATCTTGTGGCATCAGTCACAGCTGAAAGATAAGTGGGGTGAGAGAGAATGGATTATGTACAACTAGCCCGTAAAGCGATTAAAGAATATCTTCTTACCGATACAATCACCGGAATACCGGCTTCCTTGGATGAAGTAGATAGCGGGAAAAAAGGTGTTTTTGTATCCCTTAAAAAAGACGGACATCTAAGGGGTTGTATTGGAACGATCACCGGAACGTTTGCGCTGCCGGAGGAGATTGTACGGAATGCGATTGCCGCGGCTACTGAAGATCCCCGGTTCTATCCTGTCAGGGCGGAGGAGCTTGATGCACTAACCATTTCCGTGGATGTCCTGGAGCCAGAAGAACCTGTTATTTCGATGGAGGAGTTAGATCCGGCTGTTTATGGCGTTATTGTTGAAAAGGGCTCGAGAAAAGGGCTTTTGTTGCCAAATCTTGAAGGCGTGAGTACGGCGGAAGATCAGGTAGCCATCGCCAAAGAAAAGGCCGGAATCAGGGATGATGATTTTAGGCTGAAAAAATTTAAAGTCACTCGTTATTACTAAAAGGGTGTGAAAATATTGAAAAAAGCCGATTATTTTGAAAAGAAAGAAAATTATAAAGTGATTTGCAAATTATGCCCTAGGCATTGTATGATAGTGGAAGGTGCCCGGGGAGTGTGCATGTCGCGCTATAATTCAGGCGGAGATTTATACACGGAGAATGATGCTCTGTCTGCGTTAGGGCTTGATCCGATAGAAAAGAAGCCACTGTTTCATTATCAGGAAGGCAAACAGATTTTATCGATAGGCGCCAGTGGTTGTAACTTTTCCTGCAATTTCTGCCAGAATTATCATATTTCTCAACAGGCTAATGTAAATCACATTAAAAAAACGCCTGAAGAGGTTGTTGAAGAGGCGGTTATTTTGAAAAAAATAGGAAATGCTGGCATCGCATACACCTACTCAGAGCCGGTTATTATGTACGAATACATGAAAGAAACGGCAATCCTTGCCAAAAAGGAAAACTTGATAAATGTGATGGTTTCCAATGGATATATTGAGGAAGCTCCACTAAAAGCGATTTTACCCTATATCGATGCTTTTAACATTGACGTTAAGGCGTTTACTGAAGCCGCCTATCAGAAACACTTCAGGGCCGGTTTTCAACATATCCAAAGAACCCTTGAGCTGATCATTGAAAAAAAGAAACATCTTGAGATCAGTTGTCTGATTGTTCCCGGAATTAATGATGATGTTTCAGAAGCGCAAGCCTTTTTTTCCTGGCTAGCCGGAAAAGATCGGACCATACCGGTCCATATTAACCGGTACTATCCGGCCTACAAGGCCACAATGCCGGCAACTGATGTGGAAGTACTAAAGGCGATTGCAGATGCCGCGATGGATAAGATGCAGTTTGTGTATATGGGAAATATTTAAGGAGGAATTAAAGGAATGAGACAAGAAGTTATTTTTAAGCTAAACGATGAAGATTACGGATTGGATATTATGAACGTTAATGAAATTATACGGAGGCAGGAATTAACAGCGATGCCTAATACTGCATCATACATACTTGGGGTCACCAATATCAGGGGAAAGGTCATTCCGGTTATCTGTTTAAAAGAAATGCTGGGCATGAAGACTAAAGAAGATGATGACAGCACCAGAATCATCGTGATTTCTCATGATGATAAAATGTATGGGTTTAAAGTGGATGCTGTTTCAGAAATTATTAAGATTGAAGATGAGCAGATCGAAGTGCAGGAAAGTTTAAGCGCAACGACTGAAGGGAATTTGATTTTTGGTATTGCCAAATTAGATGAACGTCTAGTAAAATTGCTAGATATAGAGAAAATAATAGTAAAAAGCTAGGGGTTTAAGATAAATGAGATCGATTCCGATTGAGGATATTAAAGACGGGCAGATTATTGCTAAGAATGTGTATGACAAAGAAGGCCGGATGCTTCTAAAAGAGGGCACGGTCATTAAAAAGGTATATGTAAAAAGGCTAGAAGAGATGGGTTTGCCATTTGTCTATATTAAAGACGGGCTTCTTGAGGATACGATTGAAAAAGAAGATCTAGTCAGTGATAGTGTGAAAGTCAATTTTGTAAGAGTGATGATGGATCTTCATGCCGGAATTAAGAATAAAAAAGAGATCAACGGAAAAGAAATTCATACTGTTATTAATAAGGTGCTCGATGAAATAACAGGCAGTAAAAATCTGATCGTTTCGGGTGTTGATTTTTACAGTGATAAAATTAAATTTTTTGTTCACAGTCTGAATGTGGCGGTTTTATCGATCATGATCGGAAAATACTATGGATATAATGAATTTCAGCTAAAAGATCTTGCCTTAGGAGCGATGCTTCATGATATCGGTAAGCTTGAACATGATGATGAGCGTCATGCTGAGGCGGGTTTTAATATTCTTAAGGATATGCCGGAAATAAAAGTGCAGATTGCTCATATTGCTTTTCAGCATCATGAACAGTATGACGGGAATGGTTATCCAAGGCAGCTACGTGAAGATCAGATTCAGGAATATGCTCAAATCGTTTCGATTGCCAATTACTATGATAATTTAAGTTTTATGAATCCTGACAAGGAGAGAATGTACCCTTATCAGGCTTTAGAGAAGATTGCAAGCCAGAGCAGGGTCATGTTCGACCCCAAGCTGGTTAATGCCTTTACAAAGCACGTAGCCCCCTTTCCGGTTGGCTCATTCGTTAGATTGAGTAACGGACGTTATGCAGTTGTGCTGAAATTGGCTGATGGTATTCCAAGTCGTCCGGAAGTCATGGTTATAGCCGATCGTTACGGAGCCAGAATGGCACAATTTGACAGAGTGAACCTGATGGATAACAGAACCCTTTTTATTAATGAAATATTGCCCGAAAACAAACGGGAATTGATGAACCTGGCATAAGGTAAGATATGTCAGGTTTTTTTGCCGGAAGAAGTGTCCCTAAGCGTTATACTGTTGGGGACGTTTCCCTCTGGTATACCAGAGGGAAACGTCCCCTTCCGAAAAAGTTCTTGAATATATATACACTGAAATGTATAATAATAAAAAAAGACGGGAGTGGTGAGTGTGATTAAGGCGGGTATTATTGGTGTTACCGGGTATACGGGTGCGGAATTGCTGCGACTGTTGTATTCGCATCAGCATGTGGAGATAGCGAAGGTGGCTTCAAGGAGCAATCAAGGTAATCAGGTGTCTGATCATCATTATCATCTGTTAAAAGCGATTGATCTGGTTGAGGAGGATCTTAGTGACTTGGCCGGATTTGTTCAGGGGCTTGATGTTGTCTTTCTTGCGCTTCCTCATGGAACGGCTTCTGAGGTTGTGGCGCAGATTGGCGGTAAGGTTAAAATTATTGACTTATCGGCTGATTTCCGGCTTAAAAGTCTTGATACGTATACAAAGTGGTATGGTGTGGAGCATTCCTGCCCAGAGTTTTTAGCGCAGTCGGTCTATGGTCTTCCTGAACTTTACAGGGATGCGATTAAGGATGCTGATATTGTGGCGAATCCGGGCTGTTATCCGACAAGTATCATTTTAGGGCTCTATCCTTTATTAAAAGAAGGATTAATCACCCCTTCATCGGTGCTTATTGCCGACAGTAAATCCGGCGTGTCGGGTGCCGGTAAAAAGACTGCAG
>SKKY01000128.1 GCA_007123515.1 Clostridia bacterium | reverse complement strand
TTCAATCGCATTACTCGACGAAGTCATACTTAGCATCAAAAGAATTACCATACTCAAAAGTGTAAGTGCCGGCAAAAGTGGAAACAGACGTAAGCGAAGATATGGATCTTTCTTTTCTTTTTATAAAAATCTCCATAGAATCCAGAACAATGCATAGATAAGAGCACTAAATAAGAAAAATATTGAAAACATTGTCAGAGCTGCCCGCAGATAGTACTGCCATGCCGGGACAGAGCGCAAATTTCCGAAAACCGTTTCCCCATAGCCCTGCAGAAACCATCCACCATCCTGATCTTCGATAAAAATCATATTAGCGATAGTATCCTCCGCACCCCGGAACTTATCTTGGCCAGCGGGAATAAGTTCTTCTTTTCCTCCAAACGGAGAAGTGATATAGAGTCTTTCCTGATCAAGTTCTATGTGCATTATCCCAAGTGCAACTTCAAGAAACCGCAACATTTCCATACGGGGTGTAAACGTCTCATAGTACCCTGTATATTCATGTAACTGTTCCATAGACACTTCCGTGATAGCCGGTGGTTCGCTTTCTGGAATGTCTTTTGTCACATATAAACGGATCAGTTTATTGATCTCTGAAAAAGCCTGGCCATTAGCTGAATTAATCACACAAAAATAAGCGATATCATCTTCCGGCAAATAGCCATAAGCGGAGAGAAAGCCATCAATACCTCCATCATGACCAATAAAGACTTGATCACGATCGGGCATAACCACACTGCCCGGTCCAAAACCGACTTCTAATCCGTGTTTGGCTGATAAAGCCGTTTCCGGCCTTTGAAAGCGTTCTATTTTCTCAGGTGACAGTATTGAACTTCCCTGATACGAACCTTTCTGCAGGAGCATCTGTAAAAAGTGGCCCATTTCATAGGGTGTTACATTAAGTGCTCCTGAAGGACGATAGATAATATGGGAGTAAGGAATCTCTGTGACTCCATCCGCTCCATAACTTTTTGTCAGATGATCCTGAACTGTCTGCGTAGGGAAAAAAGAGCTTGTCTCCATTTCTAATGGGGTAAACAAATATTCATCCACAAGCTCTTCAAAGGGTCTTCCGGAAACAACCTCTGCTACACGGGCAGCTACAGAAGGAGCCACATTGCTATAAGATGTATGCCTGCCGGGCGGCCAGCGGGATTCCTTGTTATCGGCATTAATCATGAAAGCTTCTTCTAGCGTAATCTCCGGATCAGAGATCGCGTATTCTTTTAAGGACATATCATCAAAACCTGAAGTGTGCTCCAAAAGATGAGCCAACAGAACTGGATGGCTCTCTTCCCATTGATTGTTAAATTCAACTTCGGGAATAAGTTCTCTTAAGGAGTCATTGAGATCAAGCATCCCTTCTTCTTCTAATGCTAGCAAGGTTAATCCGATAAAAGATTTAGACACGGATCCCACCCGAAACATGGTGTTACTGGTAACAGCCACTTCATTACCAACATCGGCGACTCCTAAGGCACCTGTCCAGAGAATCTCATCCGATGTTGTCAAGACAACAGCTGCGCCCGGCGTATTGGTTTCTTTTAGAACCTGCATAATTTTTTCTTCGAGTTCACTTATTGTTTGAGGGATTTTGTTCTCTGCCGGAACGCTTGCCATCACCAGACCAGAGATCGATAAAGTAATAAGCATCAATATTACAAGCCAAAAAGAAATGATTTTTTTTATTCTCATTCTAGTGTTTTTCTTCTTTGTCCCGGATTCTTGTCGCCATATCTAACTCTTGTTTCAGTTCATCTACTTCTTTTTTTAACGATCCCACTTGAGCAAGTGCTGCCAAGGCAAAGACAAAAGCAATAGGGGCAAGCATTCCTATATACTGCATAAAAACACTCCTTTCTTGTATTGTATTTCTTTATGTCTTTATGTCTTTATGTCTTTTCTTTTCTTATCGACTAAGGGACATCGATCGTAATTCTTTCAAAGCCAGAATCTCATCTTTTTCATGCTTTAGTTTTTGCATATCCATCTTTGCCATCTGAACATCATCGACCTTCTCCCAAAGGTAGTCTAAAAACCGGACAATTGAAATAAAGTTATCAAAAGAAGCCTTTTCTGCTATAAAGCGTAGCGACTTTACTAAAGAGATCATTACCGAGACATCCTGTTTTCCGTAGTGGATGATCTGAGAATATGTGGCATATAGTTCTTTTTCAAAATCAATCAGTTCAAAAGCAATACCCGCCTCTTTTTCCTGATCGTTTGTCAATCGTAAAAACCCTGGATCAACAACTGCAAGACTGCTTAGCAAAACACCTATGATCCGCAAACAATGTATTGCTGTATTGGGGTCATTAATCCCGGGAGAAATGGCTCGTAAAGAGATTTCAACAATTTTTTGTATCGTAAAATTAAAATCCTGCAACTCCGTTCGCTCTTTATCAATTGTTATTAAAGAGCGCAATCGATCCGAAAGTCCTTCATCTTCTTTTGGCTCTTTTAGAAAACACACAGAAAATATTTCTGTTTCATCAGTTACATATTGTCCGATCACTTTTTCAAAAATAATGATAGCTTCGATCTTATCACCGATTTCAGCTAACGCTTGATACTCAACAAACTGAATGTATCCTGGTTGATTGCTTTTTACCCGCAACCTGTATGTCGTATCCACTTTCCTTATGTCAGACATCCTCTTTCCTTTTTCCAGTAATTCCTCATATTCATCAATTCGTAATCTGGCTTCCTGATTAAGCCTTTCAACTAAATTCTTAGTCTGGATAAAAGAACCGACATGATGAATATACATTGTAAAACGAATTAGACAAACCAAGAGATATATAACAGCTACGGTTCCGGCGATTACCAATGAATTTACCATAGCATCTCTGACGAAGAGAAGAGTCACTACTGAATAAACAAATCCACTCATAAAAACACCGAGCGCTTTCATGGTATTTTGGTCTGCAAGGAAATTTTCAACGGTTCTTGGAGAAAATTGTGAGGAGTATAGTGTTAACACAACCATCGTGGTTGAAAAAGTAAAAGTGGTAATGGTTATCAGAGATGCGGCTGCTATTTTAAGGATTTCCTGAGCCAACTCCTTATTCGTTAAAAAAATCCCTGCGATATTTTGATCCAGGGATATCCATCTGCCAGAATCAGCTGCAATAACCAGAAATGATAACAGTAAAGCTAACAATGTATAAATTGTCGGATACAGCCAGATGCTTTTTTCTATCCTTTGCTTTACTTTTTTCAGCAAATCACCCACATCCTCATTTGTTTTTTCTTAACGTAAGCCTTTCTACCTTATGATAAAACTCCTTAACATCAACAGGTTTTGATAAATAATCATCCATGCCGGCATTCAGACATTTCTCACGATCTCCGATTAAAGCATGGGCAGTCATTGCAATAATAGGGGTTCTTGTCATTTTTTCTTTTTCAAAATCACGAATACTTCTTGCCACCTGGTAGCCGTCCATCACAGGCATTTGAATATCAAGGATCACCGCATCGAAGTTGTGTTCCATAAAAGCCTCAAGTGCTGATTTACCATTGCTGACGACCAAAGAATTCCACCCCTTTCTTTCCGTAATTCTTTTTAAAATAAGCTGACTTATCTCATCATCTTCAGCAATTAATAAAGACATTTTTCCAGAATAACCTTCTTGTTTTATGTCAATTTCCTGATAATCTTCATACATTTCTGTATTGCCTTGTTCCAAGAAAATCGTAAAGAAAAACTGGCTTCCTTTTCCGGGTTGGCTTTCAACCCATATCGCTCCACCCATCTGTTCGACTAGTCCCTTGGATATGGCTAAACCAAGCCCCGTTCCTCCATATCTCCTAGTAAAAGAAGGATCCGCCTGAGCAAAAAAATCAAAGATGTCGAACAGTTTTTCTTCGGATATGCCGATCCCGGTATCTCCAACCTCAAACAACAACTCAGCACGCCCTTTCCTGTCAAATCCATTCAACTTGATGGCAATCCAAATTTTCCCTGTTTCTGTAAATTTTATCGCATTACTTACCAGATTAATCAGGATCTGTTTCATTCGGTGGACATCTCCCACAAGCATTTCAGGAATATCTGTATCAATCAGGGTTTCAAGCTTTATACCTTTCTCCTTGGCTTTATCAAATAGCATAACCCTGATATCTTTTAGTAATTCTCTTGTTGAAAATTCAATGGCATCAAAACTAACCTTGCCTGATTCTATTCTTGAATACTCTAAAATATCGTTGATTACTTTTTGAAGCACTTCTGATGATCTAATTGATAAGTCCACATATTCTTTTTGCTCCTCATTTAATTCTGTAAGTTCCAATAACTGCAGCATACCCATAACACCGTTTAATGGCGTTCTGATTTCATGAGACATGTTTGCCAAAAATTGACTTTTCGCCAGATTTGCCTCTTCTGCTGTTTTTTCCGAAACCAGTAATGCCTGATATTGTTCATTATTAGCAAAAACAAGACCCGAAATCTTGCCGATCTCTATCGCAAAATTTAAATATTTTTCTATGTACTGCGGAAACAAAAATCCTGAGATTTCCATAATTCCATACACTCTCTGATTCCGGGTAATTTTTACTAAAAACTTTTCTTCTTCTACTAGTAAGGTATATTCTGCCTCTTTGTTTTTAAGTAACTTTTGAGCTGCAGGCGAGATCTTGGTTTTATCGCTAAAATCTGTTATTAAAATAAATTCCTGCGCACCAAACAAAATCATATATAGCTCTCTGATCTTTTCTGTTACTTCCTCTGTTGTTGAGTAATAAGCAATATGTTGCAAAACCTCTATGATCGCTGCATATTCTGCGTTCTGTGTATGTACTTCTAATAATTTCCTCTTGTTATCATGAACCTCTATGTTATAACGAAATTCAAATACCAG
>SKKY01000147.1 GCA_007123515.1 Clostridia bacterium | reverse complement strand
GTCCCTCCGATGATCGGTTCATTTATTTTCCCTGAAATTTTTGCCGCGTTCAGACAAAAGTACCCGGCGATTGATTTTATCATCACCGAGGATGGTTCTTTAGCGGTAAAAGAACTGCTCGAAGATGGAACCTTGGATTTGGGGATCATCATCATGAAAGAGGAATCAAAATTACTCGACAGTGTTCTGATTCAGGAGAACCAGATCGTCGCCTGCTTACCACTTAATCATCCCTTGGCAAATAAAAAAAGTATTTCTTTTGATGACCTGCGCAATGAAAAATTCATCATGCTTAAAGAAGACACCTATCATAGAAAAGTAATTCTTGAAGAATGTGAAAAAAGCGGTTATTTCCCGGAAATCATTATCTCCTCGAGTCAGACCGAAACGATACGCGCTCTAGTTGCAAGCGGCTTGGGAATTTCCTTTCTTCTTGATAGTATTGCTAAGAAGAAAAAAGATCTCGTAAGCATCCCTCTTGATAATCCCCTGACGATTTCTATTGTTGTTGCCTGGAAAAAGGATAAATATGTATCAAAAGCATCGCAAGCTTTTATTTCATTTGCTCAAAAGTAAAATGGGGAGACAATCATATCTCCCCATTTTTGATATTAAACCAGGCATAGCCAAGCAGCTTAAAGGCCTTGACTATATCCTCTTTGCTCATCGCAGCATAACCAATTAAAACCGAAGGCTTATCGGGCAGATTTTTTTCTGCTAAATAATATTTGGACAATGGATAAACCTTTACACCATGCCAGGCAGCACTTTCGACCAGTTCCTTTTCACTCATTCCATTTATTATCTCCAACAACAGATGCAATCCGGCATCCGCTCCTTTAATTGTTAACGACTGGTCTTTAGGCAGCTTCTTCCTTATTTCCGAAACCTCTTCTGACAAAATTTCTCTTTTCTTCTTATACAGATTACGCATCTTATTAAGATGTCTTTCAAAGAATCCCTCTTCAATAAAACGATGAAGCACTTTCTGAAGCATGACCGAAACAGGACAAATCATAAATGATAATTTTTTATGATAAATTCTAAGCAACTCATCCTGCAACACCATATAACTGATCCTTAATGCCGGAGATAATGATTTGGAAAAGGATCCCATGTAGATGACCCGCCCGCCTTTATCAAGACCCTGAAGAGCAGGTATTGGCTTTCCGCTGTATTTAAATTCACTGTCATAATCATCTTCAATAATGTATCGATCCTGTCTTTCATTGGCCCAGTTTAACAACTGTGCTCTGCGATTAATGGACATAATATTACCCGAAGGAAACTGGTGAGAAGGTGTCACACACAAAACAGAAACACGGCTTTTTCTTACCTCCGAGATATTCATTCCCAGTTCATCAATTGCCAGCACCTCATAATTTGCCCGATTGCTTTTAAATAACAGATTCAGCCTTTCGTGTCCCGGATTTTCAATTCCATAAACAGCTTCCTGGCTGAGTATCTGAATAAGAATCTGAAACAGATACTCTGTTCCGGAACTTATCACAATCTGCTCTGCCTTACAATCAACACCTCTTGACTGTCTGATATACTCAGCAATGGTTTGACGAAGATACAAATGCCCCTGAGGATCACCCTGTTTCAGTAATTCTTTGTCATATTCATTTATTACGTCTTTCGTTATCTTCCGCCAGGCAGAAAAGGGAAAATTTTCCTGATCGACACCCTGATATGAAAAATCATATATAATTTTTTCTGTCTCAGCCGCCCCTTTATGCAGGAGCTCCTGTTTTTTTTCTTCTAAGTGGAAAATATGATCAATTTCTGCGACATAGTAGCCTTTTCTTTCCAAAGAGTATATATATCCTTCTTCGATTAATTGTTCGTAGGCAGCCTGTACGGTATTTTGGCTTACTGCCAGGTGCTGGGACAATTTTCTCTTAGACGGCATTTTTGAACCGGCTTCGATTCTTCCTGATTGTATCTCGGATTTTATATGCTCATAAAGCTGAAGATAGATAGGCTTATTGTTTTTTTCCTGAATCATAAATGTCAGCATTTTCATAAATCTTAACTCCCCTTAAACTGGTGCCCTTATAAATATCACAATTGACACTTTGCATGTACCCAGATTATCTAATAGAATTATATCATATTTCCAAAAACATATTAAAGGAGCGTTTTTTACAATGAATAACCGTTATGAATTAAACAAAAATTTAGCGCAGATGCTAAAAGGTGGAGTCATTATGGATGTCACCACTCCTGAGCAGGCCAAAATTGCCGAAGAGGCCGGTGCCTGTGCTGTTATGGCTTTAGAAAGAATTCCCGCGGACATCCGTGCCGTCGGCGGTGTATCAAGAATGAGCGACCCTAAAATGATCAGAGGCATCCAGGAAGCTGTTTCAATTCCTGTTATGGCCAAAGTGCGTATCGGTCATTTCGTTGAAGCCCAAGTACTTGAGGCTCTTGAAATCGACTATATTGATGAGAGTGAAGTACTGTCTCCGGCAGATGATATGCACCACATTAACAAAAGAAAATTTTCTGTTCCATTTGTATGTGGCGCCAAAGATCTTGGAGAAGCCTTGAGGAGAGTCAACGAAGGTGCTTCGATGATCAGAACAAAAGGTGAACCGGGAACCGGCGATGTGGTTCAGGCTGTGAGGCACATACGACTAATTAATAAGCAAATCCGTATGATTCAGAATATGCGTGAAGATGAATTATTTGTTGCCGCTAAAGATATGCAGGTGCCCTACTCCCTGATTGAGTTTGTTCACGAAAACGGCAAATTACCGGTAGTTAACTTTGCAGCCGGTGGCGTGGCTACTCCGGCTGATGCCTCTTTAATGATGCAACTTGGAGCAGAAGGTGTATTTGTTGGCTCCGGCATCTTTAAATCAGGCAACCCTGAAAAAAGAGCACAGGCTATCGTTAAAGCTGTTACGAATTTTAATGATGCAAAACTGCTTGCCGAACTCTCAGAAGATCTTGGTGATGCTATGGTAGGAATCAATGAAGCAGAAATTGAATTGCTAATGGCTGAGCGTGGTATCTAATGGCAAAAACCATTGGTGTGCTGGCTGTTCAGGGAGCCTTTATTGAACATATTCACGCACTCAGGCAATTAGGAGTAAATACTTTTGAAATCAGACAAAAATCTGATCTGGAAAAAAATTCTCCGGATGGTATTATCTTGCCCGGTGGAGAGAGCACGGTCATGGGGAAGCTGCTTCATGAACTTGATCTTTTTATTCCTCTCAAAGATAGAATTGCTTCCGGCATGCCAATATTTGGAACCTGTGCCGGCGTTATTCTTTTAGCTAAAGAAATCGACAATGATCCGACAACCTATTTTTCAGCTATGGACATTGCCGTTGAAAGAAATGCTTACGGAAGACAACTTGGCAGTTTTCAGGCTTATGAAGAGTTTTCCGATCTCGGTAAAGTTCCGATGACCTTTATAAGAGCTCCCAAAATTACAAAAGTTTTTGGAGACACCGAAATCTTATCGACGGTTAATAATGATATCGTAGCGGCCAGACAAAATAATATGCTTGCAACAACCTTTCATCCTGAACTTTCGGATAACCCTGTCATCCATAAATATTTTTTAGATACATTCTTATAAAAAAGAGAGGCCGTTTTTTCATAACGGGTTCAGTTTCGGGAGAAAAAATAACATTAAAAATAGCGTACTAAATCGCATATGATTTGGTACGCATGTTTTTGATGTTATATCAACGTTTGAAAGATTTTAACACTAATTTTAACAAGTAAATTAGCAATTGTATGTTGTTTATAATGCTAAATAATGGATATAACATGGACAAAAAGTAGAAAATTATGGAATGTAGTAAAAATGAGAGTAAGGAAATTCTTTATTCAACTAATGAAGCAGTTTAGTGGAAAATAGTTTTATTATTTTTGGGGTCTACTATAAAAGAAAGGAAATAATAATATGAAAAAGTTAATGATTACGCTTCCCATTTTATTAGTAATCGTATTTTTATTTTTTATTAGTGAATTTAGGTTTACGGCAGTAAGTTCTGCTAAAAATCATGCCTTCCTTGAGAACGACTCAGAGTTGATAGGTGAATATAAAGTAAGCTCATCTTATATTTTTTTGTTTAAGAGTGATAAGGAAGAGCTATACCGAACAGTTTTAACAGAAAAAAAATGGGCTTTTTATCGCAGTAACGTATCAACCTTCACACCATATAGCTCAGATGAAATTCAAACAATTGGTGCTATGAACGTCTCAACTGAAAATACTTCCGCAACTTTTATAAGCGTCATATCCAACGATGAAGAAGTTTCATATGTAGAAGTTGGTGTAGAGCCTAATATAGAAAGGAAGGAAATTAACAAGGGAGAACGTATCACTTTCTTGTATCCATTTAATAAACAAATAAATCAACTTAATCCTACTGCATTTAATAAAGATAAGGAAAAACTTTTTTACTATGGTTACCCCAAGGATACAAATGTATTCAATACTGATGAAAATAAGTGGCATAAAGTAGACGAATAAAAATAATTTTAGTTTGCACTTATGCTAAACCCTTGTTCAACTAATGGGAGCGTTAGTCAATAAGGGAAGAAAATAATATTAAAATTTGTGCGCTTGTGTATGCCATTTTTACTGTTAATTAGTTTGTGCATTCGCTTTTTTTCTCGCAAAACTGAACCCGTTAGTTTTTTCATGGCCTCTCTTTTTTCTTATTTTTTTTCTTTTCATAGGTATTCACACTTATTTGAACAATCAAACCCAGGATCAGGCCCATTGCCGTTAGAATCATCAGATTCAACAATCCGATTAGGTCTCCCAACCCGGACAATCTGTTAAAAAATGCCCGATACATCTCAATAAAACCAAGAGCCAGTCCCAACATAAAAATTATGAAGGCTTTTCGGTAACC
>SKKY01000192.1 GCA_007123515.1 Clostridia bacterium | reverse complement strand
TTGGAAAAAGCTTACCTGAAAGAAAGTAATATAACCGGGAAAAGTATGCTTAAGACTATGGTGGAAAATGTTGAGATGGCTGAAAGCAAACAAAAGCCGGTATGCCAGTCTCCGGGTTATCCTACGATCTATGTATCATTTGGCGATGAAGCATTACCCGGTAATATTAAAGAGATGTTCGGAGAAGTTATTGTAGATGCTACTGAATCCGGATTGTTACGACCGAGTATTGTTCATCCGCTAACCCGGGAAAATTCGAAAAACAATTCTGGACAGGGCGTTCCTAATTTTGAATTTGATTACATTCCGGATCAAAAATACCTGGATCTGATTATTAGCTTTAAGGGGTGTGGTGCAGAATTAGGTAATGAGGTTAAAATTATGACGACACCGATGCTTGGAAAAGACCTTAAGGGTTTAAAAAAATTCATCTTGGAAACAGCTATTTATGCCGGTGGAAAGCCTTGTCCTCCTTATGGGATTGGTATTGGGATTGGAGGACAAATGGATGTTGCGGCTAAACTAAGTCGCAAAGCGATCAGTACCCGATCCTGGACAGATGAAAATGATGATCCTATCTATGGCTCACTTGAAAAAGAACTGTTAGAGGAAATAAATGCGCTGGGTATTGGAGCAGCCGGAACTGGCGGAGATACGGTTGCTTTAGCGGTTAAAATCGGGGGAGCTCATACTCATACGGCGATTGCCCCTGTAGCCATTAATTTTCACTGTTGGGTTGCACGAAGAGGTGGAGTTAGAATTTACCCTGGCGGAGAAACAGAAGTTTTGTTATAGAAGGAGGATTATAATGTCTGAAAAGCTTTTGCAAATTCCCTTAACAGAATCTGATGTCCGCAGCCTGAAAGTCGGTGATGTGATTTATCTGAAGGGATTAGTCTTTACAGCAAGAGATATGGCTCATTTAAGAATAAAGGAATACTTTGAAGAGAATAAAGAAATGCCGGTAGACTTTAACGGTTCTGCTATTTTTCATGCAGGCCCTGTAGCCAGGAAAAAAGAAGATGGATCCTGGGAACTTGTTGTAATTGGTCCAACTACCAGCACAAGGATGGAGCCCTATGCCGATATGGTTGGAAAACTAGGTGTACGGGCAATTATCGGAAAAGGCGGAATGATGGATGCAACCATCGAAAAAGCAAAGGAATATGGTTACGTATACCTTCAGGCAGCTCCGGGATGCGGAGTAACCACAACAGAAGGATTTGAAAAAATAGAAGGAGTGGAGTGGCTTGATTTAGCCATGCCGGAAGCCTTGTGGAAAATATCAGAGGTGCATTTTGGTCCGCTTGTAGTAGCCATGGACAGTCATAACAGGAGTATTTATAAAGAAATTACAGAAAATGCATTGCAGAAAGTGGCTAAACAATATGAATAAATTACCAAACATTACGGTTATTATAGCGATATTGATAGCACTTTCTTTTTTGTTTTTCTATTTAAACAGAGCAGAGTCCCCCTCTGATAATGCTGCGAGTGCTTATCAGAGCATTACGCCTTCTGAGGCTAAAGAACGCCTTGAAAAAGAAGAAGATGCAATATTATTGGATGTCCGCACACCTGCCGAATATGAAGAGGCTTATATACCCGGAAGCCTACTTATCCCCTTGCAGGTTCTAAGAGATGAAGCAGAAAAAAAGATTCCTGATAAAGAGACACCTGTTTTTGTTATTTGTAGAACCGGAAGCAGAAGTCGTGATGCGGTAAGGATTTTAACAGATTTAGGATACACCAATGTTTATGACTTAGGAGGGATTCTCTCATGGCCTTATGAAATAAAGCCATGAAAAACACATATGAAAAAGATTACGATTTCAGGTATCGATGTCTTTGTAAAAAGAAAAAATAATAAGAGAATGTATTTAAGAGTTAAGGCTCCTGCAGCAGACGTTTTACTAACAGCACCACACAGGATCTCAGATGAAGAAATTTCTGATTTTTTGAATTCAAATCTACACTGGATTAAGAAAAAACAGCAAGAACTAGATAGTAAGTCAGCCATTGATCTGAATCAATGGAACGAAGAAACAAAAAAAGAATCAAGAGACTATCTCGATAAAATGATCCCATTATATATACAAAAATGGGAAAAGATCATGGAAGTATCTGTCTCAAAAGTTACAGTTCGACTAATGAAAAGCCGTTGGGGCAGCTGTAATATCCGGGATAAAAAAATAACGATTAACCTTGCCTTAGCAAAAAAAGACCCCGCTTGCCTTGAGTATATTATCGTTCATGAGATGGTTCATTTTTTTGAAAAAGGACATAATCAAAAGTTTTATTCGCTAATGGATTCATATCTTCCTGACTGGAAAAAAAGAAAAGAAATATTAAACATCTAAAATGTGTACAAAATTTATAAAAATTCATAATATTTATAAAAAACAATAAAATATTGATTAACCTATAGTTTTTAGGGGTATAAGTTCTTTAAATACAATTTGAAAGGGGATTTAAATTTATGAAACCTTATGTTGACAGAGAGTTATGTATGGGATGTAAAGCATGTGCTATTCATTGTCCCGATATCTTCAAAATTGATAGCCAAGGTCTTTCTGAAGTAATTTTTCAGGGTGACAACATTACCGGAACTGCCTTAAAATGTGCACAGCAGGCCGAAGAAGCATGTCCAACCGGGGCTATCAGAGCTCAGAAGGCCGTTAATTTAATGGACGATCATTCAAGAGGGGTATAATTTAAAATTATAATTTTACATTATGTTACAAAAAAGACAGCGCTTATATGCGCTGTCTTTTTGTAGTCATTTTTTTCTTTTTGCGTTATAATGACTAAAAAAGCAATGTCATGAGTCTCATAGTTAATGATTTATATAATAACTTAGAACTGGAGCTGGATAAGAAAATGAACAATCAAAATACTATGGTAATAAAAGCGTTGGTTGGATTTTACAACGAAGATGAATATTATGTAACGATCGAAAAAAACCAAAGTAAATATGATCCTTTTTTTGGCGAAGGGTTATTGCTTTCCGGGTTTGCATTAAGAATCTTCTCAGAGTATGAAAACCTTCATACAGAAATGCTGAAAGATTTCTTAGTCACATTGACAGCCGAAAATCTAAAAGCTTTAGGCAAGGGACGAGTGGAACGATGTCTTTATGATCCGGAAAGGGTATCACCTGATGATAAGCGAGTCATGATAGAACTTGTTTATGATCAAGATCAGCATCATTTTTCTTATGAATATAAAGGCATTCCGGATAAAGAAGAAGAGGCGCGAATCGCCACTGCATCTTTTATTATTCTTTTATCTTATTTAGCGGGCATATATAGTCATCATGAAAACTATCACAATTATATGACTGAAATTTCAAATTTAATTGGAGCTAATGTTCACTATCATCCGGTCACCATCTATGATGTAGAAAAAACATCATTTATATCAACCTTACTTCCTTATGATAATCTATTAAACGATACACCTTTAAATTAAATCAGTAGTAAAACACAGGTATTTTACAATACTACCTGTGTTTTTTTGGTTTTTAAAGTTCTAATATGGGTAAGACATACTAATGTTAAAAGAAGGGTGATAGTGCAATGAAAATTGATTTTTATGAAATGATAGAAAAAACAAAGAAGAGTCCTATTAAAAGAATGACCATCGCTTGTCCTCATCAGGAATCAGCTGTATTGTCTGCAAGAATGGCTAAAGATGATGGTATAGTTGAACCTATATTAATTGGTGATGCAGACAAAATAAAAAAAAATGCAGAGGACGCCGGCGTTGATATCTCGGATATAGAAGTAATAGATATCAAAGATGATGAAAAAGCTTCTGATAAAACTGTAGAATTAGTAGCAAACGGACAAGCCGATTTTTTAATGAAAGGATTAATTGATACATCTATCATTTTAAAAGCGTATTTAAAGCCCGAATACAAAATGAAGACCGATAAGCTCATGAGCCATGTGGCTCTTTTTAATCCAGGAAGTTACTATAAAATGCTAATTGTTACTGATGCTTCCATGAATATCGCTCCCAACTTAGATCAAAAAAGACAAATTGTTCAAAATGCTATCGATGTAGCAAAAAAATTCGGAATTGAACAACCAAAAGTAGCGGCAGTAGCGGCAATCGAAAAAGTGAATCCAAAAATGATAGAAACAGTGGAAGCCAGAGAGTTACAGCTAATGAGTGAAAAGGGAATTATTAAAGACGGGATCGTCGCTGGCCCATTAGCTTTAGACAATGCCATTTTTGAAAAAGCTGCTAAAATAAAAAATATTGAACATCCTGTTGCCGGTCATGCCGATATTATAATGCTGCCAAACATTCAAATAGGAAATATTTTATATAAAGCATTTGCGTTTTGCGCTAATGATAAACATGCCGGGGTTATTGTCGGAGGTAAAAAACCGATAGTGCTGACATCCCGCTCAGATGATGAACATAGCAAATATAATTCAATTGCTTTTGCAAAATTTTTATTAGAAAAGGGTGAATAAGATTAAAACATATACATTGTTAACGATAAATCCAGGATCGACTTCTACGAAAGTTGCTGTTTTTGAAAATGAAACTCTTCTTTTCAGTGAAAATTTATTTCATAGTTCTGAAGAAATAGAAAAGTATTCATCTGTGGCGGAGCAATTTGATTTCAGAAAAAATATCGTGATTTCTTATTTAAAAAATGAACATCTTGATTTATGTTCACTTGAAGATATAGAGCGACCATCAGAAAAAGTATTACAACATTTAGCAGGAATAGCGATCAAATCTGCGAATGAACGTGAGGCGGCACTACGGGATTGGACAAATAGAACTGATCGTGAAGATGAAATGTTTTTGCGTAGCGACTTAGGTAATATCAGCAAGGTTGCTGAAGATGCTTTATATAAAAGAAAACGAGCTGAACAATTATATCGATTGTTATCT
>SKKY01000160.1 GCA_007123515.1 Clostridia bacterium | reverse complement strand
TTCCGGTTCTTGAAAACTCAATAATACCAAATGGTTTAAATGTATCAATCATGGCTTTAATTTTGCTTTCATCGCCTGTGGCTTCTATAATTAAAGACTTTTTACCAATATCGAGAATTCTTGCTCTGAAAACATTTGCCAGTTCAATAATTTCGACTCTGGTTCCCGACTCAACCGCTACTTTGATTAACAGCAGTTGTCTGCCAACGGTCTCTTTTTCAGTAATATCCGTAACTTTAAGGACATCGATTAATTTGTTGAGTTGTTTGCCGACCTGCTCTAAAACTTTTTCATCACCGGCAACTACAATTGTTAGTCTTGAGATAGCCGGATCCTCTGTTTCACTGGCTATTAGGCTGATGATGTTATACCCTCTTCTTGAAAACAGACTGGTTACCTTTGTCAGTACGCCGGGGCTATTTTCAACCATAACCACTAAGGTATGAATGCGATTGGTTTCTGACATTATTTACACCCCCATACTTCATCTAAAGAGCATCCTGCCGGAACCATTGGAAAGACATTCGCTCCGCAGTCAATTCTATAGTCCAAAAGAGAAGGTTTTCTGCTTTCATAGCTTTCAGTAAAGACTTTCGACACATCTTTTTGTTCTCTGATCTCTGCACCTTTAATGCCATAGGCTTTAGCTAAAAAATCCCAGTCCGGAGAAAAATCAAATATTGTTTGAGAGTAATTTTCAGAATGAAATAACTCCTGCCATTGTCTGACCATACCCAAACAGCCGTTATTCATTAATATAATGGTGATCGGTAAATTGTACTGTCTGACGATAGCAAGCTCCTGCAAATTCATCTGGAAACTTCCATCACCGGTAATCAGAACGACTCGTTTATCCGGATTTGCCACTTGCGCACCAATAGCTGCCGGCAAACCAAAACCCATGGTTCCCAAGCCACCGGATGTTAAAAAGGACTTGCGGCATTTTGGATGAAGATACAAGGCGCTCCACATTTGGTGTTGTCCGACATCAGTAACAATAATTGTCTGATCATCAATTGTATCATTGATCATTTCCAGAAGACTTTCCGGCTGTATTCCCTGCTCAGGAATTTCTTTCGCCTTAGTAATAAGAGATATCATGTCGAGCCATTTTTCTGTATCGAGTGTTTGCTCGATATGACTTCCGGCTTCTTCTAAAAATTCTCTACAATCTCCGACAATCGGAATGTCTGTCGTTACGTTTTTATCAATTTCCGCCGCTTCAAGATCCACATGAATGATCTGGGCATTTGGAGCAAAACCATCAACCCGTCCGATCACTCTGTCGCTGAATCTCATCCCAATGGCAATGATTACATCACTTTCCTGTATTGCATAATTTCCTTTAACTGTTCCATGCATACCAACCATACCTAAAAACAAAGGGTTTTCTGCAGAAATTGCACCCTTTCCCTTTAATGTTACCGCTACAGGAATCTGCAATTTATCAGCAAATTCTTCAAGTTGGTTTTCTGCTTCTCCCATAATCACACCACCACCGGCAATAATTAATGGTTTTTTGCTTTCTCTAATCATCTTTACAGCCTTATTAAGCTGATTAATATTTATTTTAGGCTTAGCTAGCTTTTTTTCCACATGCTTTCTGACTTCTACCTTATTTGTCTTTGTTACAATCTGAACCAGTACGTCTTTAGGAACATCTATCAGAACAGGACCTGGCCTGCCATTTTGAGCGATATAAAAAGCTTCATTAACAATATTAGGTATGTCTGCAGCATCTTTTACCAGATAGTTATATTTTGTCGAAGACAAACTAAAACCAACGGTATCCGCTTCCTGAAAACTGTCTTTTCCAATCAGGTGTTGCGCTACCTGGCCTGTAATAGCCACTATCGGAACCGAATCCATCATTGCCGTACCAAGACCGGTCAGCAAATTCGTAGCTCCGGGACCTGAAGTGGCAAAACAAACACCCACTCTGCCGGTAGATCTTGCATACCCATCAGCCGCATGGACAGCGCCTTGTTCATGTCGCATTAGTATATGTTCGATTTTGCTTTTAGGTAAGACATCATAAAGTGGCAGGAGGACGCCTCCCGGGATTCCAAATACTTTATCGACGTTTTTCTCTTCAAGGCACTTAAGCAGCAATTCAGCACCAATCATAAACTAATTTCCCCCTTTTGTGTTATATAACAAAACATTATTCATAATACTATATTATAATATCCTGTAATTTACAATAACTAATTGCCGTTTCTTATCAGATTTTTATAATATCTTTAAAAATCTTTTCATTTTCATGTATTTTTTCCTCACTACCAATTACACAGTACTGTTTTTTAGAAATAACCGTCTCTAGCAGATCAGAAAAATCACGGATCTCATCTAATGTTGTATCAATAATTTCTTCCCTTATTTTCTGCAGATCAGCAAGGGTAATTTGTTGAAAATAATACAGATTAGACATTCTTCCTTTTGTAGCCACATGTAACGGAGAATCAAAGTCACCCATGGTTCCGATTATATACTTTGTTAATTCCGGCGTGCTTAACGATAACTCTCTGAGATACGTCACTGCATTTTCGTAAACCTTCAGTGTTTCATGTAATTTTGGGTCACGATATGAGCTGAAAATAAGATTTTCAAAAAGCGAGATCGATACAAAGCCTCCGTACGCACCACCTAAAACACGCAACTGTTGCCATAGGTAATCTGTATTTAATAATTTAGTGACCACTCTGAGACTTCCTGAATACTGGGATCCGTTTTTGTTAAAATTGCCCCCTTGAATCACATACTGAATTTTTGCAGGAATGGCAATGGCCTCCTGCTTGTTTTCAAGGGTAAAATGATACGACTGATCCGGCAGCTCCTTAAACGGAAGCATTTCCAAAAAAGGCATAAGCCTTTCCTGTATTGTGCTAATCTCTTCGGGA
This sequence comes from Clostridia bacterium, assembly GCA_007123515.1. Classification (GTDB taxonomy): domain Bacteria; phylum Bacillota; class Peptococcia; order Peptococcales; family SKKY01; genus SKKY01. The sequence goes on along the minus strand of SKKY01000160.1, from coordinate 2,069 downwards.
TCATGCAGGATGCTGACGGTTAGCTGATTTCTTCTGAATATTTTTTCAGCCGTCTCAGCTAAATTCTTTATAAGATCATCGAATCGATCATCAAAATGATCAAATACGTCTTTTAGAAAATAATAGTATTCCAGGTTTCCTGCTTCCTGATACTTTCCGGACTCTGAAAAATATGAAGCCAGGCGCATCTGGGCCACACCCATTGAATCTTCCAGAAGTTCACTTTCTTTTAGCGCTTTCATCTCCGTAATTTCTTCTTTGATTCGTTTTTTATCGTTAAAGTTACTGTTTTGCAAAATTTCGAGAATCAGTTCCATTGTTTTTTCCGTATTTTCAGACACGTAACGACCACTTACCCTAAACATCGGTCTGATATCTTTTGTGCGATATCGGTTGATGCACATTACAGAAAAATCAATTCCACCGGTATACATATTGAGCTGACTGGCAAGTTTAAGGTATGAATAGTTTTTAGTGGAGAGCCTTTTTAACAGATCGCTTAATAAGTACACATAAACAACCTGATCCTGAGGAACAACAGCCGTATCAAAATACAGATCTGTATAGGAGATCTTATTACTAAAGATCGGATGCAACAAAAATGCAAACCCATCCTTCTCCTGAACCTCCAGCGGTATTTCTTCATGCTTTCTTTCTATATCTTCAATATCTAACGCAGGCAGTGCGAGAAGGCTCTCCGGGGAATCCGGGGTATTTTGGTATTGGCTAAGTTTTATACTTTGCTGTCTGATCGCCTCTGTTTCTTCAAGGCTAAGCTGATTTTGAAATTGTTTTAATTCAGCCATCATTTTTTCTGATACTTTTTCTTCAAGTCCTTTTTCCGGGAACAAAAAGACTGTGCTTGCATGTGGATTATTAAGAAAGATTCGTACAATCATTTCTTCGAAATAGCCTTCCTGCATCTTGTTGCGCAGGTTTTCAATAATAGTGTCAAAAGCAAGAAAATCCCCAGGATGTCCACCATATAGCCAGCTGTTCATCACTGACTGGGCGTAACTGATACCACGATTGGCTGACAATGTGCTTTCTCTTAGTTTAAACTCGATCGAATTAACCGCACCTTTTAGTAAATCTTCAGGAATGCCATCTCTGACCAGCTCTTCTAAATACTCGGTAATAATTGTTTCAAACAGTGTAAACTTATCTTTTTCCGAATTTCTGGCTAAAAAGGTAAAGAAGGGTTGTAATCCAACCGTGTAGTAAAAGCCATCGATTTCTTCAGCAATATCGGCTTCTAATAATCTTTTCTTCAATTCTGAACCGGTACTGTCAAACAAAACTTTTTCCAAGACCGCTATTGACATAGTTTCTTCCACATTGGTTATCAGTCCTGTTACGTAGTTTTTAGTCAGATACGTTTTTTTCTCGTCTGACTGATTACTACCGATGGCATAAGCTTTCTCTAAAAAGTTTTCTTTTTCAAAGGCCGATTGCACAGGAATTTGTGTGTCTATTTCTTTTTTTTGATAATAACTAAGATAATGATCATTAATATACGCTAGTTTTTCTTCAATATCCATTTTTCCATAAAGAAAAATATAACTATTTGATGGATGATAGTACTTCTGGTGATAGGCTCTGAATTCATCATAGTCTAGTTCAATAATTTTTTCCGGATTCCCGCCTGAATCAAACCCATAAGCATTCTCTGGATACAGTGACTGCTTAATCCCATTTATCAGCTGACGATCCGGTGAAGAATAGGCACCTTTCATTTCATTAAAAACGATCCCGTTGTAGGTAAGATCTCCTGTTGCCTCATCAATATCATAGCGCCATCCTTCCTGTAGAAAAATCTCTTTTTTTTCAAGGACTAACGGATTGCAAACTGCATCAAGATAAGTGTCCATCAAATTCATGAAATCTTTATCATTTTTACTTGAGACAGGATACATGGTTTTATCCGGAAAGGTCATCGCATTTAAAAAAGTACTCAGAGAACTTTTACGAAGTTCCAGGAAAGGCGATTTAACCGGATATTTTTTTGAACCTGATAACACACAATGTTCTAGAATATGACTCAGGCCACTTTCATCCGCTGGTGGTGT
>SKKY01000079.1 GCA_007123515.1 Clostridia bacterium | reverse complement strand
TTTAGTTTGTTAAAGTCATATTCAAGCAGCTCATCAATAGCTAATGAACAAAAGAAAAAATCAGGATATAGTGGTTTTATCATCTCTCTGAATTTTACTTTATCTTTTGCTAAAGAAATCGTATGAATCAGTTTAGGATCCTTAATGTTCTGATAGATCCATGTTAGTGCATTCTCTGACGTCGTATAGATTCTCGACTCTTTATTATATTGTTCCGCTACTTCCTGCCCGGAAATTAGTGCAAGATTAAAGTCTGAAGCCATTTGCAATGAAAGATCATTTTCTAAAACAGGCACTTTCTTTTCAGCTGCGTATTGATTTAACTCTTTTGAAATATATGGTTTGTCATAAATAATGCATGAATGTTTCAAATTAGCACTCTCCTTTTATCGCAAATTATCAGTAATCTCCCGATAAATCTGTTCCGTCTGTTCCCTGTTTTCTCTGCTGATAATAATACGGTCTCTTTCAGTAATAATGAATAAATATGGAGGATTGTCAGGCTCTAAAAATAATAAAGCTCTTCTTCTATTATCGAGTGTGAAATGACCTTTTCGGATATCAGCTATGCTTGTTCCATTATTTCTGCTTATGATATTCGGCCGGGTTTCTTCTATATATACCTCTTGTATCGTTTCATATAGGATTTGTTTTCCATCAAGACCTTCTATTTCCAAACTATCGTTACCTATTATGATCTCTGCAGGAGTCAAGCTCCTAAAAAGAAGAAATGCAACACCAACAAAGACAAGTATCATAAATCCGATAGTCAATTTTGCCGAAGTTTTATACCCACCATTTTCATTTTTTGCTCCCTGATCGAATGACTGCGCTTTGATAATAAGGATGATGGTCTGCGGTAATAACAAAAAAATGATGGCTAGTGTTAGATATTCAAGATTTATGCTAATAAACAATGCGGCAAGTAAAAAGATAAAACCCATGACGTATAAATGTTTTGCCAAAAATCTAGCCAATCCTTCTACATCAACCAATTTCTTTCTTTCCTTGCTCATCGTGTTATATCCGGATATCATCCAGTACATTTCTTTTTTAGCAAGTAGCCATCCAAGAATGATAAGTAGCAGACCGCTAAACAATAGAACAATAATCCCAACCATAATTAAAAACTCCTCTTGTTTTCCCTTTCCAGAATAATTTCATAGAAATCAGCCACTCCATACCCTGAAATCGGTGGCGAAAAAATCTGAACCAGGCGCCATCCATCCCGTGCATATTCTTCAATGATTTCATGGTAATCCTCCCTTGGAGTTTTACCCTTCCAGCCAGACTTAAGCTCTACTTTTATAAATTTGTATTCATACATATTTCTGAACTCCTTTATTATGTTCTGACATTAATTATATGATCCTATTATATCTGATTTATTTTCAATTATGAATGTAATTATTCATCTCTGCTAAAAAAGGTCCCTGTTTTAAAAACAGGAACCTTTTACTTATTTTCTTTTATCCTTAAATTCATTAACCATTTTCTCGGCTTCTTCTTTTGTTACATCATACCTCTCTTTTACAATCTCGTTTAAATTATCAAAATCTCCTTTTAGCTTTTCTATTTCTTCTTCTTTAATTTTGCTCCATTTTTTCTGAATATCAGCCTTGCCTTTATCCCATTTTTTTTGAACTCCTTCAAATTCCTTGGCTACTTTTTCAGCTTCGGCTCTCGCTATACCATACTTCTCCTGAATAATACCCGTTAACTTTGTATAGTCTCCTTTAATAGAGCGCAGATCATCATCAGTTATTTTGCCCCACCTTTTCTGCAGATCACCTTTTAGCTGATTAACTTTTCCTTTAAAAATATCATTGTTTAACATACTTTCGCCTCCTAGTTATTTACGTTCTTATACTACTCATTACCCTAAAAAATCAAAAATTAAAAAATAGTGATGCAAATCTCGATTATTTGCATCACTCCTAAAAAACATATTGCAGTATTTTCTTTTCATATTTTTTAATCTTTTTCACATCCTCAGTAATATTTGTTGTGAACTGATACCGTTCCGATTGTTTTACAAAATCTAAAAAATTACAATTGCCTGCTCGTTCTCCGATTCCCCCTATAGTGGTATCAACAAAACTGACCCCACTGGCAGCTGCATTAAGTGTATTAGAAAGAGCAAGACCTAAATCATTATGGGCGTGGATACCAAGTTTAACAGGCACCCTGCTAGTCAGTGTTTCAATATCGCTGCGAATTTTTAAAGGGCTTGCAATTCCGACGGTATCTGCATACCTGACCATCACCGCTCCGGCGTCATAAGCAACCCGACAGACCTTTTCCATAAAATCAAGTTCGGCTCTCGAAGCATCTTCCATTCCGACATGGACCGTGAAACCCTGATTTTTAGCAAAAAGAATGGCTTCCTCCAGCTTTTCAAGAACCCATGACGGTTCTTTCAAAAGCTTAGAGACAATCTGGATTTGTGATACAGGTGCTGAAATATGAATCACATCGACCCCACATTCTACAGAAGCTTTGATATCCTCTAGGTTCATCCTGTTCCAGGCTGATATTTTTGATTGTAATCCTATGGCAGCAATGGCTTTGATACTCTCTAATTCCTCTCCGCGCATCGCCGGCGTCCCTGCCTCTATCTGATCTACTCCAAGTTCTGCTAGTAAGCATGCAATGTCGATCTTCTGATGCTTTTTGATGGCAATGCCGGCCTGCTGCTATCCGTCTCGCAATGTTGTATCTATGATTTTTACGTTCATTTACAACACCACCTTCCATCTTATCGGCAAATAAGGCAATCCTGGACAATCAAAGAAAAAGCCTCATCATCAAGATGTCCCTTTTTTATCAGACATGTTTGTTTGACCTTTTCTTTGATATGTTCAAGACAGTCATCGTGTACATTTAAAGATAATTCGAAAATTTTCTTTTCAATTGATTTCACACCGGAATGCTTTCCTACAAACATTTTTCTTTTCAATCCCACACTCTCCGGTGTAAAAGGTTCATATGTCTTTGGATTTTTCTCAATACCATCAGCATGAATGGCTGATTCGTAATAAAAAATATGATCACCGATCACTGACTTTTGTTTGTCAATCTTCGTTTGGGCAATGTTTTCGTACATCTTTTTAATATACTGCAAGTTTCTTAGCGGAACATGATTTTCTTCTTTATCAGAAAAAACATTTGCAGCAAGAAAAATTTCCTCTAATGGAGCATCCTTATAAAAGGGAAACGCTCCTGCAAACGATCCGATCACAAAATCAAAAGAACCTGCAATTTCTGTAACTGCTGCCGCACCGGTATGATGAGCGTTTCCCGGAGAAATGCCTATGGCTATATCGGGAAAATGGCTTTTGAATTGGCTGACTGATTTTTGATATTTTTCATACTCTGGCATATCAAAATCTGACAAACAAACAGCCGTTATAGCAGCTCTTTCTTTTTTCTTCATTCTTTTTATTTTTTCAGTCAGTTTTGTTAACTCTGAAAGTACAACGTTGAGTATGTGGCAATCATGACTTTGGTATTTTTGATGCTTATGGCTGGCTATACATAACAGTGGAATCTCCGGCACGATATGCTTTAATGTCTGCATCATTTCTGCATTCACAATCAGTCTGTCGGTCCCGGCCTCTATAAGAGCTCTGCAATACCCGGAAAGATCTTCTTCGTAAAAAAGAGATTCGTTTCTGTGTAAGGAAATATATAATAAGCTTCGGTCAAATACCTGCACCTGTTTATCATCAACCGTAATGGCCATCATCATCACCTCTACTTTTTTCTATCAGCACCTTGTAATCTGAATATCCTTGTTTTTCAATGGTTATGTCATAACCATATTCCATAACCGTAATTTCTAGCCACGGAGGAACATGTCCGCAGGCAACATGCAGTTTTTTAAAATCTCCTGTTTTTAAAAACGGCATCAATATTTGCTTAGAGGTTGTCTTAGAAGGATGACCCTGAACTTCTTTTAATGATATTGAATAATCACCTTCTTCGTTCATTACCGGAGCTGGAATCGTAACAGAATCAGTTTCTGAATATTTACTACAGGATTTACACTCTTCGTGATCGATTTTTTCTATTTCTTCTTCTATTTCCGTTACAACAGTTAACGCCGGACCCTCTGATTCCCAGATTTCAAAGTTTGCCTTTTCCAAAGTAAAATAGGGAATCCCGTTAATTGATTTGACTACAATTATCTTGCTGTCATTTAAGAAAAGAACAATTCTATCCATTAATTCCCGCAATTCAGAGATTTGCTTTATTTCTGAAAGATCAATTCCCATAAATTTCGAAATCTTCCATGCATTATTTTCTTTTCTATACAAAACAACGGTTCCTTTACTGTTAAAATCTTCGAGTTGACCGTCACGGTCAATAAAACAGGCAACTGTTTCCGTCATTTTTCTCAACTCCTCTGCGTTAATCGGTCTACAACAATTCCTTCTTCTATGTGAGACTCGATGATCTCTTCCACATCATACGGAGATACTCCAAAATACCAGGTATTATCAGGATAAACAACAACAATCGGCCCTTTTTCACAAATGCTCAGACATCCGGTATTAGTGACTATAACTTTCTCTCCAAGATCACGATCCTGTATTTCTTCTATAAACTCAGAAACGATCTCAATACCTCCTTTTGTCCGGCAAAAACCACTTTGCTGTCCGGCCATCCTTGAGCTGGTACAGACAAAAATATGTTTTTCAGGTTTAACCATGGTTGACACATCCTTTATATGATTTTTTTGGAAAATTCTGACGAACGATCCTGATCAAGCTTTCCAATGGCATCCGCCCTACACTGCCGGCAATGCTTCATTTGCTTTAAATCGGGCTGACATTCCTCTCTCATTTTTTCAACTTTTTTCATGCAAATCTCTGAATAATCTTCAAAAGCACTTCCCGGTGCCGGAATCAGGGGCACAATATTACCCATAAACGCTCCGAGTTCTTTCATTTTTTTTGCAATGGCAGGAATACGTTGATCGTTTATAC
>SKKY01000036.1 GCA_007123515.1 Clostridia bacterium | reverse complement strand
CACAGGAAGAATAAACTAAATGGCGCGCCCGGCAGGAGTCGAACCTGCGACCTTCAGATTCGTAGTCTGCTACTCTATCCAGCTGAGCTACGGGCGCAAAAATGGCGGAGAAGGGGGGATTCGAACCCCCGATACAGGTTTCCCCGTATAATCACTTAGCAGGCGACCGCCTTAAGCCACTCGGCCACTTCTCCACGTTTGTAAAAATGATCTGCTTAATTTTTAGAAAAAAAAATGGCGGAGAGGGTGGGATTCGAACCCACGGAACCCGCAAGAGTTCAACGGTTTTCAAGACCGCCTCCTTAAACCGCTCGGACACCTCTCCTAAAGTTTTACCAAGTAAAACCATTAATAATACTAACAAAAATATTATTTTATGTCAATCATTATCAGCTGCTATCTTTACTTTGTTATTGAAATTTTTTCCACGCCACCCATATAATGAACTAATACTTTAGGAATGGTTATGCTTCCGTCTTCATTCTGGTAATTTTCCATAATTGCGGCCGTTGTTCTTCCCACAGCAAGACCAGAACCATTTAGCGTATGGACAAATGCCGGCTTCCCGTTTTTGTCTCTGTAGCGAATATTAGCCCTTCTTGACTGGAAATCTTCAAAATTGCTACAGGATGAAATTTCACGATAGGCATTAAAGCCCGGCAACCAAACTTCAAGATCATACGTCTTCGCAGAGGAAAAACCAATGTCTCCCGTTGACAGAGTAATCCTGCGATAAGGCAACTCCAGCATTTCAAGAATTGACTCGGCACTTGCTGTCAATTTTTCGAGCTCTTCATAAGATGTATCAGGATGAGCAAACTTAACCAATTCTACTTTATTAAACTGATGCTGTCTGATAATACCTCTTGTATCTCTTCCATATGATCCGGCTTCTGCTCTAAAGCATGGTGTATAGGCACAGTAGGAAATCGGCAGATCTTTTTCATCAAGGATTTCATCACGATAGATATTAGTTACCGGCACTTCGGCTGTAGGAATCAGATAGTATTCATGATTTTCCAGCTTGAACATGTCCTCTGCAAACTTAGGCAACTGACCAGTACCGGTCATACTTCCGGCATTTACTACAAATGGTGGCAACAATTCTGTATATTCGTGCTTGGTATGGGTATTAAGCATGAAATTAATCAATGCTCTTTCTAGTCTTGCGGCAAGTCCTTTATAAATCGTAAACCTTGCTCCGGTAATTTTTGTAGCTCTCTCAAAATCAAGAATGTTAAGGCTTTCCCCAAGATCCCAATGAGCTTTTGCCTCAAAATCAAAAGAACGTGGTTCTCCTACCGTTTTTTCCAAACGAAAATCTTCTTCAAGAAGGCCTACAGGTACTGAATGATGAGGAATATTTGGGATATCAAGCATTAGTGCTTGTAAAGATTCATCGATCAATTTAAGCTGATTATCTATATCTTTTATTTTCTCACCGATATCTCCAACCTGAGCCATAATCGATGATACATCTTTGCCTTCTCTTTTAAGAAGACCAATTTCTTTAGAGATCGTATTCCTTACGTTTTTCATTTCTTCTACTTCTGTCAAAAACTTTCTTCTTTTTTCATCAAGTTCTAAAATGCTCTTAACATCTGCTTTTGCGCCTCTTTTTTCAAGAGCTTCTTCAACAACTGATGCATTGTCCCTGATAAACTTTAAATCAAGCATAATTTCTCTCCTCTTATGATTTACTCAATGTCTTCACTGTGTTTTATGGGTGTCATGGAAACCACTGCATCTTTATTTCCACAATTCATTAAGCGAACACCCTTAGTCGTTCTGCCCATTGATGAAATATCATCACCTGCAAAACGAATGATAATACCATTCTTTGAAATCATCATCACTTCATCTTGCTCATTGATGATTGAAGCACCAACAAGTAGTACATCATCTTTGCCGTCACGATTAAAGGTAATGAGTCCTTTTCCTCCGCGGGCCTGTACTTTGTACTGTGACAATGGCGTTCTCTTTCCGCTGCCTTTATTCGTAACCACAAACAGCTGCGCGCCTTCTTCAACAGTTCCAACGCCAACTACTTCATCATTTTTTGTTACATTAATTCCTTTGACTCCTTTTGCCGTCCGGCCCATTTCTCTGACATCGCTTTCTTTAAAGCGAATGGCAAAGCCATGCTTCGTGACCATCATCAGATCCTCGGAACCATCCGTTAACTCAATACCAATAAGCTCATCACCCTCATTTAAGGTAATCGCGGCAATACCATCTTTACGCTGTGTATAGTAGCTAACAAGATCCGTTTTCTTAATCATGCCCTGTTTCGTGGCGGCTACCATGTAATGACCTTCCGTAAATTCCTTAATTGGCATTACGGTTGTTACTTTTTCATCACTGCCAAGATTAATAAGATTTTTCATATGCATTCCCTTTGCCGTTCTGGAGTGCTCAGGAACCTCAAAACCTTTAATCCGATATACTCTGCCTTTATTGGTAAAGAAAAGAATAAAATTATGCGTCGTGGTAGCAAACATTTTAACCACAATATCTTCATCTTTCATGGTCATGCCCCTTATGCCTTTGCCGCCTCTTTTCTGGCTTACATAATGGTTCATGCTCATTCTCTTAATATATCCGCTGTTGGATACGGCGATAATAACATCTTCTTCAGAAATCAGATCTTCCATTTCCATTTTTTCTTCGGCCATACTAATCATCGTTCTTCTTGAATCCGCATATTTATCACGAATTATAGATATTTCTGTTTTTATAATTTCCATAATTTTTCCATCAATATTTAAAATGTCTTTTAGGAATTTAATGGTTTTTACCAGCTCTTTATATTCTTCTTCAAGCTTTTCTGTTTCCAGTGAAGTAAGGCGGTGTAGCCTCATTTCTAGAATAGCCTGTGATTGTGCTTCACTTAATACAAATTTGGCAATTAAACTCTTTTTAGCATCATCCGGATTCTTTGACTGCTTGATCGTCTTTATGACTTCATCGATGTTAGCAATCGCAATACGAAGACCTTCTACAATATGTGCTCTTTTTTCTGCTCTTTGTAAGTCAAATTTTGTTCTTCTGACAATAATATTCTGCTGGTGAGAAATGTATTCTTGTAAGATTTCTTTTAACGTCAATACTTTAGGGACACCATTTACGATCGCAAGGAAAATGATGCCAAACGTATCTTGTAATTGTGTATTTTTATATAGCTGGTTTAAAACAACTTGTTCGTTACTGTCTTTACGTAATTCAATAACGATCCGCATTCCTTTACGATCCGATTCATCACGTAAGTCAGTAATTCCGTCAATTTTTTTATCTCTGACTAATTCTGCGATTTTTTCAATTAAACGGGATTTGTTAACCATATATGGGATTTCGGTAACAATAATTCTTCTCTTACCGTTTTTCATTTCTTCAATTTCTGTTTTCGATCGAATTTTAACAACACCGCGACCGGTTTCGTATGCTTTTTTTATGCCTTCCTTGCCCATAATAATACCGCCGGTAGGAAAATCAGGGCCCTTAATAATTTTATTTAATTCCGCTGTCTCTATATCAGTATTATCTATAACAGCGACAACCCCATTAATGACCTCTCTTAAATTATGGGGCGGGATATTGGTAGCCATCCCAACCGCAATACCGGAAGAACCGTTAACAAGTAAATTAGGATATCTTGCTGGAAGAACAACAGGTTCTTCTGATGAACCATCATAGTTCTCCTGATAATCAATAGTATTTTTTTCAATACCATCCAATAATTCCACGGCAATTTTTGCCATTTTTACTTCTGTATATCTCATAGCTGCTGCAGAATCTCCATCAATTGAACCAAAGTTACCCTGCCCGTTTACCAATAAATAGCGGGTTGAGAAATCCTGCGCCATTCTTACCATAGAATCATAAACCGCTGAATCACCGTGTGGGTGATATTTACCAAGAACATCACCGACAACGTGTGCTGATTTTTTAAAAGCTTTATCCGGGGTCAAGCCGATTTTATACATCGAATACAAAATTCTTCTGTGAACCGGTTTTAGTCCATCTCTTATATCTGGTAGTGCTCTGCCTACAATAACACTCATGGCATAATCTATATATGAGTTTTTCATTTCATCTTCAATTCTTATAGGCTGTATATTTCCATGATTATAATTTTCCACTGGGATATCTCCTCCTGACTATTATTAAAAGTCCAAGTTTCTTACATATTTTGCATTTTCCTGAATAAACTCTCTTCTTGGTTCTACCTTGTCACCCATCAGTACGGTAAACATATTATCGGCTTCTATTGCATTTTCAAGCGTTACCCGCAAAATTGTTCTTTTTTCAGGATCCATGGTGGTGTCCCAAAGTTGTTCCGCATTCATTTCACCAAGACCCTTATAACGCTGAAGACTAAATTCTTTTCCTTGTTTTTCTATATATTCATCTAATTGTCTGTCATTAAATAAATAACTTTCTTTTCTTCCTTTTTTAACCTTGTATAACGGAGGCTGAGCAATAAAAATGTTTCCATTTTCAATCAGCTGACGCATATACCTGTAAAAGAAGGTCAGCAACAATGTCCTGATGTGAGAACCATCAACATCAGCATCCGTCATCAGAATAATTTTATGATACCTTATTTTTGAAATATCAAAATCACTTCCGATGCCGGCTCCAATCGCCGTGATCATCGCCCGAATTTCTTCATTATTTAATATTTTATCCAAACGAGCTTTCTCGACATTAATAATTTTTCCGCGCAGAGGCAAAATCGCCTGGAATGCTCTGTCTCTTCCCATTTTAGCGGAACCACCGGCCGAGTCACCCTCAACAATATATATTTCTGAGAATTGAGGATCCTTGTTTGAACAGTCAGCCAGTTTCCCCGGAAGAGCATTGCTCTCAAGAGCATTTTTTCTTCTTGTTAATTCTCTGGCTTTACGAGCTGCTTCCCTGGCTCTTTGAGCCTGAATCGTTTTTTCAATAATCTTTTTTGATGCTGATGGATTCTCTTCCAGAAAATCTATTAGCCCTT
>SKKY01000056.1 GCA_007123515.1 Clostridia bacterium | reverse complement strand
TTTTCCCTGATGACTTTAATCATGCCTGGATCAGCAGCTATGACAGCATCGACTCCGATTTCTTTTAACTGTGCAAGATATGTTTTTAATCCATCAAAATCAGCATTTTTAGGGAAAATATTCAAAGCAACATACACTTTGACATTTCTTTTATGAGCATAACGAACACCGGCTTCAATTTCATGAAGTGTAAAGTTTCCAGCATAAGCTCTAAGCCCGAACTGTTTGCCGGCAATATAGACTGCATCCGCTCCATAGGAGACCGCAAATTTTAATTTCTCAATCGTACCGGCAGGCGCCAGCAACTCTGCTTTTTTCATATTCATCACCTTTTTCTGATTAAAGCAAGACCGTCCCCAAGAGGAACCAGTGACATTTCATATTTCTCATTATCCAGAAAACTTTCAAGAAATTTCCTCATATTATTTACCATTGTTCTTTTTCTTCTCTCCGGAATTTCAAGATCAATCACCCAACCATTAACTAAAACATTATCAGCAATAATTAATCCGCCAGGCTCTAAAAGATGATCAAATGATTCTAAAAATTTTCCATATTGGCCTTTTGCAGCATCAAGAAAAATAAAATCAAAGGTTTCGTTTAACTGAATGATAAAGTCTCTGGCATCCTCATGAATTAAAGTGATCTTTTTTTCCTGTTGGCTTTTTTTAATAAAATATGAAGCTTTTTCAAGACGTTCCTGTAATCTTTCTATGGTCAGAATCTGTGATGTATTATCGAGTGCTTCGGCCATATGAATCGTTGAAAAAGCCAGTCCGGTTCCTATTTCAAGAATCTTTTTGGGCCGTTTTAAAGCTACCATCATCTTTAAGAAAACCGCTACTTCATAGTCAACAATAGAAACATGCTTTTCTTTTGCATAGCTCTCTATTTCGCAAAACAACTCGTTTTTAACAGGAAGAAGCTCCCTTATAAATGACTGCAGATTCTGATCTAATACATCTTTCACTGTCGATATCCCCAGTTTCTCATTTCTCTTTCATGTTCTTCATTGCTTCTGGTAAATATATGCTCACCGGTACCATCATTCTTTGCAAAAAAGAAAAGGTAATCGGTATCAGCAGGTTCATACACCGCTCGTAACGAGCGTTCACCAACGTTAGAAATCGGTGTAGGCATCAAGCCTGCATATTTATATGTGTTATATGGTGATTCAATTTCAAGGTCGCTAAAATAAAGCACCTCTTTTCTTTCTTCCAGTGCATATTGAATGGTCGCGCAACTTTGCAGGCGCATATTAATATCAATTCTGTTTAAAAATACAGAAGCAATCACTGGTCGTTCTTTATCCGAAACCGCCTCTTTTTCAACCACAGAAGCCAAAATCAATACTTCTCTTGAGGTAAGCCCAGACTTATTTTCCGGCATTCGGCTTAGCACTTTTTCAAATTGATCAAGCATAATAGTAAAAATCTTTCTTGGGCTTTCCTGACCGGAAATATAATATGTTTCCGGGAAAAGATATCCTTCCATTCTGTGCCTGTCATTTTTTATCCCCTGTAAAAATTCATACTCAGGAAACTCTTCATCAATTGCCAATTCCCAGAACTCTTCCTGAGACATAATATTTGCTTTTTCAAATAGTTCAGCGATTTCCCAAATAGCAAATCCTTCCGGAACAGTAAATCGTTTCTGAACGGATACGCCGGATACTAGAACCTCTGTTATTTCCTGAACAGACATATGATCACTAAGCAAATAATTTCCGGCTTTTAGTGAAGGCGCTAAATTATTCAAACGAATATAAGCAAGAAATGATCGTTCATCTTTTATTAAATTCTGCTCTTTTAATGATGTAGCAATAACAGCAGGTGTTTGTCCACGTTCTACTTCAAAAAACTGACTCATTTCATCATCTGATTGGCTAACAGGAGCAAGCTGACTGTTATAATAGATATAACCGGTCGCCAAAATAGCCACAAAGATAAAAAATACAGTTAAAAATATCTTTACTATTTTATTCATAGCATCCCCTTCTATATAAAATAAAAACCACCCAGCTGGGTGGCCTCTGATATTACTCTGTTTCTGTTTCTTCCGAGACTTCGTCCCACAAGTCCGCTACTTTTTCCCATTCTTCATCGTCTTCTATTTCAACAAGAAACTCTTCGTCGTCTTCTTTTTCAACCTTGAAAATAATTATTTCATCCATATCTTCTCCTTCTATAGGAGAAAGAACAACGTATTCATTACCTTCTGATTCAATACTGCCAACAAATCCAAATTCGATTTCATTGCCTTCTTCATCAATTAGAACCAGGTTTTCATTTTCATGAGCATTAGACATATGACACACACTCCTCTCCAAAAAAGATTAACAAATATAGATTTAAATTGCAAGAAAAACAATTAGCCGTTAATGATGTCTTTGTAAATAATTTTGTAAAATTAAATTTGCAGCTACTTTGTCTATTACTTTTTTTCTGTTTTTTCTGGAAACGTCACCGGATATCAGCATTTTTTCAGCCTCCATCGTTGTCAGCCGTTCATCAATGTAGGCTATTTTTACATCAGAATAATTGCTGAAATCCTCAGCAAATTCTTTAACTTTAAGAGCCTGAGGCCCTTCTGTTCCATTCATATTTTTGGGCAAACCAAGGACAAGAGTCTCTACCTCATTTTTTTTAACCAATTCGGAAAAATAAAGGTAATCTTGCTTCTTGTTCTTTCTAATATATGTCTCAAAACCCTGAGAAGTTATTTTTAAAGCATCACTTAATGCCACACCAATTTTTTTATCGCCAATATCCAATGCCATAATTCGCAATGTACTTATAACCTCACTCTTTTTTTATATAGTGCTTTTAAAGTTCTTCAACCAGTTCATTTCTGTCTATTTTTTTGATTTGACTCCGGGCTTCGTTGTAACTGGTAATATAAGCCGGGTCTCCAGATATGATATAACCAACAAGTTGGTTAACCGGATTATATCCTTTCTCTTCCAGTGAAGCATACACATTGTCCAAAATTTCTTTGATATATCTGTCATTTTCCTGATCCAATTTAAAATGCACTGTTTTATCAAATTTCGGGTTCATAACGTTTCCTCCTGTATATAGATTTAGGATAGCTGATCTTTTATAACATCCATCGCTGTTTGCAGCGCTTCATTAATTTTAGCTGGATCTTTTCCACCGGCCTGAGCTAGGTCGGGTCGGCCACCGCCGCCACCGCCGCAGGCAATTGCTGCCTGTTTTATAATATTTCCTGCATGAGCCTTTCCTGAAAGATCCTTTGTAGTCGCTGCTATCAGGTTAACCCGCCCTCCTGATGCAGAAGCAAGAACCACCACTGAACTTCCAAGTTTATCTCTGAACTGATCAGCCATTTCTCTTAATTCTTCAACTGACTTGTTATCAATTTCGGCAACAAGCACACGGACACTATTAATGTCTGTGGCTTGATCAAGTAATTTGCCAACTACATCTTTTGATTCTTCCTTTTTAAACTTCTGTATTTCCTGTTCAAGCTCTTTTATTTTCTGATGTTGTGCTTCTGCTTTTGACAAAATTTCCGCTCTATTGCTTTTGTGAATTTCCAGTACTCTTTGAAGCAGTTTTTCATCATTCTTTTGCATTTTATACGCTTCAAACCCAGTTACTGCTTCAATTCTTCTCATTCCGGCGGCAACCGCAGCTTCAGAAACGATTTTAAACAAACCGATTTCGCTGGTATTGTTAATATGCGTCCCTCCACATAATTCTATGCTATAATTTCCAATTTTAATACATCGAACCTGATCATCATATTTTTCACCGAATAAGGCAACGGCGCCCATTGTTTTAGCATTATCCAACTCTGTTTCAAAAGAGTCTACTACAATACTACTTAATATAACTTCATTTACCTTTTTTTCAATGGTTTCAAGCTCATCAGCTGTTACCTGAGAAAAGTGTGAAAAATCAAAGCGCAGTCTTTCCGGGTTAACATAAGAACCGGCCTGGTTGACATGATCACCCAAGATCTCTTTTAACACTTTATGCAGTATATGGGTTGCCGTATGATTCCTTTCCGTACTTTTTCTGAGCGTTTCGGCAACTTTAGCTACTCCGGCTTCACCTACTGTAATTTGTCCTTTAACATACCCCTCATGAACATATTTTCCATCAGGCATGATTTTTGTATCGATGACTTCAAATTCACCATCGGAGAAAGTTATGATTCCCTTGTCTCCGATCTGCCCGCCGCCTTCTCCGTAAAAAGGCGTTTTATCCAGGATAACAAAAGCTTCCTGATCGGCAATTAACATCTCTCTCTTTTCACCTTCTACAAGGGCACCTATAATTTTCACTTCAAGTTCGTACGTTTGATAGCCATCAAAAAGTGTTTTGGGTATTTCTGAAAAATCAGAGGAAACAGCAAAAGCCAGATCCCATGAACGATTCTCTTTCTGAGCATCACGGGCTCTTTGTTTTTGAAGCTCCATTTCTTTATTAAACCCTTCTTCATCAACAGTGAATCCGTGTTCTTCCGCAATATCCGATGTCAGATCTATTGGAAATCCATAGGTATCATAAAGTGTAAAGCTTTCCTTGCCTGTGATCTGCGTTCTTGCTTCGGTTTTCATTCTGTTAATGATATCATTAACTATTTTCATACCGTCTTCTAACGTCAGCTGAAATCTTTCTTCTTCAATTTTAATAACTTTTTGTACATATTCAAGCTTCTCACCAATCTCAGGATAGTCTTCTCCCATTAGCTTATTGATTAATGGTGGGAACTGGTGCAGGAAAGACTCGTTGATTCCAAGAACCTTTCCGAATCTTGCTGCTCTTCTTAAAATACGGCGCAAGACATATCCTCTGCCTTCATTACTTGGCAGCACACCATCAGCAATTAAAAACGTGCAAGCTCTGGCATGATCTGCAACAACTCTGAAAGGAAACCCTGCTAGTCCTTTATCATATTTTTTTCCTGAAATTTCCTCAACTTTATTTATAATTGGTTTTATAATATCAATATCGTAGTTACTATCAACATCCTGAACAACAGCAACAATTCTT